>JBCCLG010000261.1:0-7149 GCA_039027015.1 Acidobacteriota bacterium
AAACAGCAGCTTCTGTGCCAGGGCTGGAGGGCCTGAGGCTTCAGCCGAGCGGGAGCCGTCGCGAGGCGGCCGCCCTCATTGAGGGTGGACCTGCGCAAAGTTTGGTCATCTCTTTACGGCGAGGGCCGCGTCGCGAAGTGCAGCGGAGGTGGATCGCCTTTGCCTCGAGGGAGGGTGGGGGGAATTAGCTGGACGCACCTTGAGGGAATCTTCGCGCCGAATTCGCTTACCTTGCATCGTGACCGCAAGACAGGCCTTCTGACGAGGCCTCGATGAAGCCTGAGCGGAGCTCCCGTCTCTTCGTTTCTGCCGCCAATTCTTGGAGGGGCGGCACAGGAGAAGGCGCTCTACCGGCTGCAATTCAGAAAGGGAATGACATGTTCTCTCACAGCATGAGTCGAACCATTTTTCAGCGCTTGCTCGCTCTCACCTTTCTCTGTTCTCTGGGTGGGACGGCCCCCGTCCTTTTTGCCCAGGCCACGGAGGGACCCAGGGACGAGGCCCCCCAAGAGCTGCGCTCTATTCTTGAGCTGGGTGATCGCGTGGAATCCAGGAATCCCGTCGCAGGGGTCCGCCTGAACGCGGGCAGCCGCGATTTCTCGGGGCTCGACCCTGAGCTCTCGGGCCGACTCTCCTCGGGCGCTTCCCCTGCTCTCGTCATCGCCTCGTGGGATGACTTCCCATCCGCCGCCGACTGGCGAGCCTGGCAGGCGCAGGGTCTGAGCTACGTGGAGTATTTGGATAACCGCCATTGGCTCATGCAGCTCAGCGGCGACGCGGGGGCCGCGTACTCGGCCTCCGGAGCCCGCGCGCTTTTCCTCTATCGGGGCGCCGACAAGATCGCTCCCGAACTGAGCGCCGAATCGCTGGACGAGCGATTTTTCGACTCCGAGCAAAACCTTGTCGTGGTGGATGCCCAGCTGGTGCCAGGGCTCTCGAGCTCGGCGCGTCAGGAGCTGGTCCGCGAATTCGCCGCCGCGGATGCCTCGACGGCCGAGGATCGGTCTGAGGCCCGCCTGATCACCCTGGTGATGCGTCCTCATCGGATTGAGGACCTGGCCATGAACCCCGGGATCCTCACCGTCAACGCCGGGTCTTGGGAGCTGGAGCCTCTGATGTCGGGCGTCAGGCCGGCGGTCCACGGCGATCTGGTGTTTGGTCTCCAGCGCGAGGCCTTGAGCGGCAGGGGGATTCGGGTGGCGACCAACGAGCGCCTGTCCGCCGGAGCCTCCCACGAAGGCTTCTGGAGCCACAAACCGAGCGGCCAGCTCGACTCGCCTCGCTGGACGGACGTCGCCGAGAATTCGTGCATCCACACCTCCAGCCCGACGGCCTGGCACGGCATGATGAGCGCCGGGATCCTGATGGGCAACGGCTGGTTCAGCGATCGTAACGGGGGAGAGTCTCCCCTGATCTTCCGCGGTTTGGCTCCAGAAGCGACCCTCGAGTGCTACCACCATACGGGGGCCCGGGCTCACGCGAGCAGCCACTCCTACGTCGGCTCGGACGTCTCCTGGGATCGCTCGGTGGTCGGCGAGCTGAGTGAAGAGCGATTCCATGCCCACGTGGCCGCGTGCGGCAACTCGGGGCTTTCGGAGGGCTATTACTCGCTGCGCAATCACTCCAAGAACTCGATGGTGGTCGCCAATTCTCAGGTCCGCGGGGCGATCAATCCCACCAGCAGCGCGGGCCCGACCTCCGACGGTCGACTGAAGCCGGACATCACCGCGCCGACCAGCAACTACGAGGCCTATCGTTCGGTCGGCTTCAGTCTCGAGGTGGATAGCGTCAGGCTGCGGCGCAACGGCACGACCCTGATCGAATGGAACTCCAACGCGTTGAGCCCGGGCTGGCACCAGGGCTGGGGCCAGCCCGGCCATCCGTTTGGGCAGGTGTTTGCGCAGATCTCGGCGGCGCTCGGCGGCAGGATGCGGATCGACGTGCAGCCCGGACCCTGGGGGACCGGCTGGGTTCGCTCACCCCTGATCGGAACCCAGGAATACCCGCCGACCGGCCTCGTCCAGGGGCCGCTCAATATTCAGGGCCACGAGGATGACGTGGTGGAGATTCGCTATCGCGCTTTGACGACAGGCTATGAGGGCCTCGGCTACTTCGACCTGCAGCCGATCTGGTTCCGCTGCTTCCCCTCGGGCAACGGCTGCACCGGCTCGGAGTTCTGGCACAGCCAGGGCCAGGCCGGCGGCCTGGGCATCGGAGATGGTGAGTGGCGGACGCTGGAGGTGCCGGTGGGGCTCGCCGCGGGGGCTGGCTTCTCGCCGAATCCTTTTTGGGACGATGAAGAGACCTGGGCGGGGGAGAGCATTCAATGGCTGGGGCTGCGCCTCCGAAGAGTTCACGCGCAGCCGACTCCGAGCCACTCCCAGGCCTACCACCGGGCCTCAGGGGGCACCTCGGGCGCGTCGCCGGTGGTCGGCGGCGCCTACGCCCTGGCCATGGAGCATCTGACCCAGCTTTACTCGGGCTCCAACGTGGATCTCGACGTCAGGGATCGGCCTTCGGTGTACTCGGAAGCGGGAATCCCGTCCCTGGTGAAGGGCATGCCCTGGAACTCCACCTGGAAGGCGATCTTCATTCAAACGGCACGCGACATGATCCGCACTAGGATCCCGGCCGATACGCCGCCCAACCCGGACACCGGAATCCCCAATCTCTACCATCGGGGACCGGACTACACGACGGGCTACGGCCTGCTCGACGTACAGGCCGGCATCGATCTGATGACCCGCGAAGCGACCGGGAAGCCCGCCTACGAGATCATCGAAAACGCGGTGCAGGGCGGCCACTACCACGGCTATACCTTCCATCTACAGGACTACCAGGTCAGCAGCGGAGTCGCCGCGACCCTGGTGTGGGATGACGAACCCAACAGTCAAGGCTCCCTGGTCAACAATCTGGGGCTGATTCTGATCGACCCCAACGGCGAGGTTTTCTACCCGTGGTCTCTCGACGTGCCTGCCGAGCCGGTCAGCGCCGCGGATATCGTTCCGGCCCGTCAAGACCAGCCCAACGATCGGGATAATGTGGAAAAGGTCGAGGCCATCAAGCTGACCGCCGATCAGGCCGGCCTCTGGAGGGCCTATGTGATCGATCACGGTATGGCGGGTCTGGCCCAAGAGCAGAGCTATTCCCTGGTTATCAGTCCGATCGATTGACGCGCCTTGGCCCCGGCTGCGGGGCACGCGTCCCGGCGCGGGGGCCCGCGAGATGGAGCTTCTCGATGAGGGAAGCCGAGACGGGTTCTCGCTATCCTTATGACTCTCTTCGTTTGAAGCCTGTTCGGTACAGCGCAGCGGTAGAGGTCACGGCCGACTCCCTCCTGGAGTCGGCTTCGCCGCGCGTGGGGTGAGCGCCCCGCTAACTCTGACCTTGCTCTTGGAGTCCCCGTGACACGATCAAAACTCTTTCGACCCTCTTCGCCGGCCTCCCTGGCGCTTCTCTGCGGAGTCGCCTTCTGGATCCTGGCTTCCTGGACCCCCTCCTCCGAAGCCGCGGCTTCGCAGAGGCCCGTTCCGACCCTGGAGCTCTGGGACGGCGCGAGCGCGATCTCCAGTCTCACCGTGGGCGACGACCTCTGGGTGAGCGTTTCTGGCGCCTCGACCCGGAGTCCCTTCAGGGTGGTGCTGCTGGCGAGCAGCGGATCTCAGATCGCCGAAACCGAGGTCTTCGCCGGCGCCCATCGCGACCCGCGGCCGTCACTCCTGTGGTTTCGCAGCGGAATCAAAGGGTGCGACAGGCTCGACATCCTCGATCCCGCGTCCTACCGCTTTCGCGATCACGCCGAAGCGGAGAGCTGGCTCGACCAGGAGACGCTCCGGGTCGTGCTCTATGACCCCTCAGGTCAGAGACTGAGTCAGCGGATCCTGCCGACCCGGGTCGGAGGCAAGACCCGGTACTTCTTCTCCGATGCGTCAGCCTGCCCGAGGTCTGTTTTCCGGACCCATCAAGACGTGTATCTGAGCGGTTATCGAGTAGAGCCCAGCGGTGAAGATACAACCCTTTTTCTGGTCGACCAGGAGTTCCCGCTGTCCTTTGGCAGAGTGATCAACGAGGTGAGAGCCGCGTACCAGGTCTATCCGCAGACCCTCTCGAGCCAGCTGGCCGGCGACTCCTGGACGGAGCTCATGTGGCCTTCCGGCTCGACGACCCGGGGCAAGTTCGGCGCCTTTGTGCGGGTCGGGGGCGATCCGAAGAGCTTCGATCTGAACGTCAAGGATGTTTCGGTGGGGAGCTATATCCCGCTCGAGGACGACCGCAACCCCCACGGCATCACGATCATGGACTGGGGGTGCCCACCCGAAGAGTTGTGCTGACTCTAAGGGCCGCTTGAGGTCGCTTCCCGGAGCCACCGGAGGACTCCCAAAGTCCTCCGGTCCTCGGGGCCGCGAAGGGCTTCAAGGCGCCGGGCGGCCCGGGTCAAATGCTCGATCCCCCGAGAGCGGTCGATCCTCAGCAGGCATCGCCCGAGCCGGGCCCGGGCCATGGGGGTCGACCAGTGGTCCGGGGACGGGCCCTGGCGCCTGAGATCCCAGGCTTCCTGATAGAACGCCACCGCCTCCTCCGGAGAGCGGTCGCAGAGCACCCCGCCGAGCCGCTCCAGAGGATAGGCCAGCGGGTCGGGGCTGGGGTTGGAGCTGTTGGCGGCATAGACCTTCGCGGTCTCTGCCGCCTCCCTGTAGGCCGCTTCCCGTCTGGGGTCGTCATGGCTGAAATAGTCGCCCAGGCGAACCAGGCCAAAAACGAGTGTGGGGTGGCCCGGCTGGAGCCTCAGCCGATGGATTGCCAGCGCTCGGCGCTGCAGCTCGACGGCCTTGTCCCCGTCGCCGCGCTTCGACTGGAGCTCGGCCTGGGAGTGAAGGACTTCGGCCAGCACCTTGTGCTCCGGGCCATAGATTCGCCGCGCCGTCGAAGCGGCGAGCTCCAGCCGCTGCTCGGCGGCGTCGAGATCTCCCTCCGCCAGGTGAAGAGTGACCAGGTTTTTGAGGCTCAGGACCACGGCTCCGTGGTCATCGCCATAAACCCGGCGGCGCATCTCCAGGGTCTCCTCGAGCACCTGGCGGGCGCCCTCCAAATCGCCCTTGGCGCGCCGAATGGCGGCGACGTTGTTGAGGGAGACCGCGACTTTGGGATGACCCTCGCCGAGGGCTTGGCGGCGTCCCTCGAGGCCCCGAAGGCCCAGGCGCTCGGCCTCCTCGTAGCTACCCTCGGAATAGGCGATCTGCGCCAGAAGGTCCCAGGCCTCCGCGCGGTCGGCGAGGTCGCCGGGCTCGGGCTCGGGAATCAGGGACTGGCGCAGCAGGAGTCGGGCTTCCTGGGTGCGACTCTGCTCGAGCCGGCACATCGCCAAAGCGCGCAGCAGCGCACTGTGGGCTCTGCTGCCTTGCCCTCGCGCTGCGCTCTCCAGCTCGAGCGCTTCAGACAGCAGCTTTTCCGCCTCGCCCACGCGGTCCTGACCGAGGTAAAGCAAGGCGAGCTCGAGCAGACTCTCAACGATCTTGGGTGAGTCCGAGGCCAGCTCTTGGCGCCGAATTTCGAGGCTGTCGAGCAGGTTCACTTCGGCCTGCTCATAGCTCGATAGCTCGTTATAGACCCGGCCGAGAGTGGTTGCCAACTCCGCCCGCAGGACCGGCTGATCCTTCAGGTCGTGGCGAATCCGCCGGGAGCCTTGATCCAGGATCTCGCGGGTCGTGATCTCCGAGCCCTGCGTGAGGTTGGGGTCGGAAACCCTAAAGATTCCCACCATCAGCTCGACCACAGCCTCGGCTCGGTCTTTCTCGGCCTCGGCGAGGCGACGGGCCTTTTCGGCCGCTTCGGCCTGTCGGGACGTGACCACCGTGGCCGAGATCAAGGAGAGCGCTACGATCGACGCCGCGAGCACGGCCCAGCGGTGTCGCCTGACCGTTTTGCGCCACCGGTAGAGAAGAGTCGCCGGGCGAGCGGTCACCGGGCGGTCTTCCAGATAGCGCTGGATATCTTCAGAAAATTGCTCGACGGACCGGTACCGCTGGCCCGGCTCCTTGTGCACCGCCTTGGCTACGACGGCGTCGAGGTCCGGTCCCCAGGGCGCCCGCCTTTTGCCGGAGCCCGCGGCCGCCTGCCGGTAGCTTTGGCTCGGAGCGGGCACGATCGCGGCTTGAATCTTCTCGGCGATGTCTTGAGGATCCTCTGCCCGGATGCGGTACGGGCGCCGATCGCAGAGCAGCTCGAAGAGAATGACGCCGAGGGAGTGGATATCGCTGCTGGTGGTCAAGGCCTTGTTTTCAGCCTGTTCAGGGCTCGCGTAGTCCGGGGTCAGCGGACGAAACGAGCGATCGGCTTCCGTCGCGGAATCTCCGCCAGCGGCGCCGCGTAGGGCCTTGGCGATCCCAAAGTCCAGCAGCTTGGGCAGACCCTTCTCGTCGATCAAGATGTTGGAAGGCTTGAGATCGCAGTGCAGCACCAGATTTTGGTGCGCGTAGTGGACGGCGTCGCATACCTTTCTAAACAGCCGCAGCTTGTCCCGGAGGCTGAGCCTGCGGCTCCTGCAGTGCTCGAGAAGGCCCACCCCTTCGACCAGCTCCATCACGATGTAGGAGGCGCCCTTCTCGGCGCCGCCGTCCAGAATGCGGGCGATCAGAGGGTGATCGAGGCCGGCGAGGATCTGCCGTTCCGCGCGGAGCCTGCTTTCAAGCTCCGGCGAGCCGAGCTCGGGCCGGACGCATTTGATCGCCACCCGCTTATGAAAATGCTCGTCGTCCCTTTCCGCCAGGAAAACCGTTCCGAGACCTCCGCGGCCTAGCCGCCCGAGGACCCGATACGGGCCGATTCGGCTCGGCATCTCGGGGCTCGACCATTGATCGAGTCCCGCTCCGATCGCGCGATCGAGCCTCTGCTCGGACTCGTCACGCTCTTCGAAGCCCAGCATCTGCTGCACTTCCAGCAGCAGGTCGGGGTCTCCAGCGCAGGCCTCTTCGAGGTACCGGTCCCGCTCGTGGCCCTGCTTTTCCGAGGCGCGATGAAAGAGTGTTTCGAGCCGCTTGAAACGGTCGCTCGTCATGAAACCGAGGACGCGCCGAGGTGGATTTGATTCGCCAGCCAGGCGCGAGCCATCTTGAGGTCCCGCTCCACGGTGGCGTGGGAGATTCCCAGCAC
>JBCCLG010000262.1:0-7144 GCA_039027015.1 Acidobacteriota bacterium
CCGGGTGATAGCCAAAGCCCACGCCGCGCAGTGAGAAGGCGCCGACCAGGCGCTCCGAGGGAGTCTCCGCCTCGAAGACCCGCGCCGGATCCTGCTCGGGGGGCTGGTCCAGATACTCGAACATGCGGTCGAGGTGCACGGCGGACTGCTGAAAGTCGGTGAAGAGCTGGATCAGCTGCCGCAGGGGGCCGTAGAGGAAGCCCACGTAGGCCGAGAAAGCCAGGAAGTCGCCCAGGCTGATGTCGCCGGCCAGGATCAGGCGCCAGCCGAACCAGGTGTAGACGGCGGTGTTGATCGCGCTCAGGGCGCCGTTGGCGCCGTTGAAGACCTGGGCGAGCCCGCCGGCGCGCAGCTGCTGCTCCATGGCGTGGTGCACCAGCGCGTCGGCCCGCCCGAAGACGTGGCGCTCAAGCCCCATCGTCTTGAAGGTTCGCACGTGGTTGAGCGACTCGATTTGGAAGGCGTTCAGATCCGCGAAGGCCTCGGACGAGCTCTTCCAGCGCTCGCGCAGCACCGGCCCCGAAAGCACCGTAACCGCGAAGCTCAGGGGCAGGCTCACGATGGCTAAAAGGGCGAGGCGCCAGTCGATCCAGAAAAGCACCGGCGGCACCAGAAGCAAATAGATGCCGTGCACGAAGATCGTCTGAAAGACCTTGCCCACCGCGTCGAGAGCCTGGCCGACATCCTGGAAGCGGCTGTTGACCTCTCCGACCTGATGCTCGTCGAAGAATCGGGAGCGCAGGTGCTGGAGATGATTGAAGAACATCAGCCGCGTGGCGTTGTTGAGCCGCGTGTTGACGAAAAGGCTGAAGTAGCCGCTCAAGGCTCCCAGGAAGGTGGCGCTCAGGCCGATGGCCATCATCGCCAGCACCAGCACCACCATCAGGTCGGCGTCGCTATCGGGATAGACCCGATCGACCAGCAGCTTGGTGATTACCGGCCCGACCATGCCGAGAACGCCGAGCAGCAGCGAGACCACCACGCCCTGGATCAGCTCACCCCAATACGGGCGTATCAGGCGCAGAAGGCGCGTGAAATAGCGCGTCGCCTGGCGCAGGTCGGGAGCGGCGCGGCCGCCGGGGCTAGCCTCGGACCCGCCGGAGGCGGCGGCGGAACCGGCGCTCACTCCGCGGGCGCTCCGAGCGCATCGATCAGGCCGCGCCCGTAGAGCTGCTCGAGCTGCTCCGTCACGAGAGGCCGAAGCACCTCGGCGTCCGGCGCGGCGCCGGCCTCGCTCGCTTCCCCGAGAGCCGCCGCAACGCAGCCCACGGCCGCCCGGAGATCGAGGGCGCCGGCGGTCTGCATGCCCTCGAGAAGCACGCCCGCCAGCTGGCCAACCCGCTGCGGACGCACCCTGTTGCCCGACCGCGCCAGCAGCCAGGGCGTGGGCTCATCGCCGCTCGTCGAGCCGGCGGTGACCAGCAGCTCGCCATCCGCGGCCACGGCGAAGCGCGCGGTCTCGAGGTCGAGTTCCGGCCACGGGGACCGCACGAGGGCGCGCAGGCTTTCGGCGTAGAAGACGTCGATTTCGCGGGTGGCGAGAAACGCCCGACGCTCGGGCCGATAGGCGCTCTTAAGAGCCGCCGCCCGGGCGCCCGAGGCGCTTTCGAGATGGGCCTCCAGCCGCTCGAAGGTGAGGGCCGCGGGCGACCGTTCGAGGGGCTCGGGGCCGGCGTCTGGAGCCGCGGCCTCGGGCGCCGCGGGATCGAGCGCTTTCCAGGCGTCGAGGGTGGCGGCGAAGAAGTCGCGGGCGCTGTCGGACGCCTGGGCTTTGAAACTCGTGCACGCCATGGCGCTGAAGCCGGTGGGCGCCTGGGCTTTGACGCCGGAGGCGCTCTCGCCGGTGGAGACGCTCCGCCAGGAATCCGCCCGGGCCTCCGGCCGCACCAGAAGGGGCGTGGGCGTCGAGGGCTCCGAGAGGCGCAGCAGGAAAAGCCCGATGCCGGCATCGCCGAGCATCAGGCTCGGATCGGGCCCGCCGCCCAGGGTGCCCGTGGGCCATGGCGCTCCGCCGCCGTCCTCAACGCCGCCATCCTCAACGCCGCCGTCCTCAACGTCGTAGCGCTCGAGGCCCCAGGCGGCCACCCGCCGGGCCAGCTCGAGGCCGCTCGGCTGCAGGCCCAGGCGCGCGGCGTGAAGAGGAAGCTCGGCGTTGCCGGCCGCGCCGTGGCAGAGGCTGAAGTTGGAGACTTCGAGGGCAGGCGCGTCGAGGCTCAAGGCGGTGGACTCGAGGGCGGCTTCGGCTTCCCGGCGGTAGGTCTCTTGGCCGGTCAGCTCGAGGGCGCGCAGGCGCGAGAGACCCAGACCCGGCGAGCCGTGGCACCAGGCCGTCATAAATCGCTTCTCGTAGGGGGGAACGCTCCCCCGCTTCGCCAGCTGACGAACGGTCTCGATCTGGCCGTGTTGATACATGTCTCCCAGCGCCATATTGCGCCAGTCCGGCCAGTTGCGGCGCAGCGGGTCGTAGCAGCGCCGCTCGTAGAGGAAGGCCATCTCGGCCGCGAAGCGGAAATCGCCGCGCCCCGTGACGTGGGCCAGCTCTAAAAGAGCTAGCCCGAGGCCGGCCGTTCCGTGGGCGAAGCCCGCCAGGTTGCGGCAGGCGGAAACCGGCAGAGTGGTCCAGGACCAGGCGTCGGGCTCCCGATGGGCGGATCGCAGCAGATGATCGCCCATCGCGACCGCCAGTCTCGCGGCGAGACCCTCGAGATCCGGCGCCTCCCGGGCGAGGGGCCCCGAGGCCAGATCGATCAGGGCGGGAATCGCCCCGGCCGCCCCGGCGATCACGTCGAGGCCGCGGTCCTGGGCCACCGAGTCTGCGATCGGCGCCAGCAGCGGGACCACCTGACTCGAGAGCTCTTCCGCGCCCACGGCCTCGGCCACCCGAGCCGCGGCCCAGGCAACGCCCGTGCGCCCGCTGTGGAAACCGAGCGCCGCAGCGGACATCCCGTGCCCCTGGGTTATGGCCTGCACCATGCCTCCCCGCGCGGCGCGCGCCAGGTTCGGGTCGCCGGTCGCGCGGAAGAGCTCGCCGAGGAAGAGCGCGATTCCGGCGTTGCCCTGATAGAGCTCGCCGGACGCCGGCTCCAGGCTGCTGGCGCGCTCGCCGCCCGTCGCCTGCGGCGCGCGAATACGCCACGAGCAGCGATCCGCGGACCAGTCGGCCTGCTGGCAGAGAGCCCGGCCGATCTTCAAGGCGGCTGCCGAAGAGGAGTCGTGCATAGAAATCAAAGGTCGCCGACGAGAAAACGGGGCCCGGGCTCGGCGCCGGAGCCCGCGGCCGGAATCGAAGGTCGTGGCCGGAATCGAAGGTCGTGGCCGCAATCGAAGGTCGTGGCCGCAATCGAAGGTCGTGGCCGGAATCGAAGGTCGTGGCCGCAATCGAAGGTCGAAGTCATCGGGGCGCCCCGGGCCGGGGCCCGAGGCGCGATCAGGTCGCGTAAGGAGGGTGCGGGACTCGCGGGTCCCGCCCGAGTCGTCCGGTCTTCGAGGCCCGGCCGGCTCGCGGTGCCGGGCCGGGCCGCGAGCGCTAGCGGTGGATCAGCAGTAGCGGGTGCACACGAAACAGGCGAAGTCCGTGTTGCAGATCGAGAGGCAGGTGATGCCGTCGCAGTTGCTGTCGCAGGTGTTGCCGCACGTGCTGCCACAGGTACTGCCGCAGGTGTTGCCACAGGTGTTGACGCACGTATTGCCGCAGGTGTTGCCGCACGTGTTGTTGCAGGTGTTGTTACAGGTGTTGTTGGTCGGTTGGCAGCCATCGCACAGGGTGAGGTCCTGGGTGATGTAGCCCTCGACGGTGCCCTGTCCGTCGGCGTTCTCCGAGGTCGTCTCGAAGGACTCTACCTTCAGATCGTCGAGATCGAGCTTGAGTTTCATACTCCCTTTCCTTTCTTGGTCCGAGTGATTCACGCTTCCTGACGACTCACTTCTCGAGAATTCTGGGGCGTCTCCCGCGCCGCTTCCTCCGCGGCCAGGGTCTTGTGCAGCAACACCGCCAAGTAGCACTCCTCCCGCAGGTCAACGCCCAGGCGGTTGTTGAGCATATGCAGCTTGCTGAGGAGCAAAAAACGCCGGCAGCTGCGCCAGTCGCCCTCGCCGCCCGGGGTGCGCAGCTCCCCCGAGTTCGCCAGGTCCTCAAGGGCGATGCGGTGCCCGCGGACGCCCCGACGCATGGCGTCGAGCTCGGGCGTCAGGGACTCGCCGGACTCGAGGGCCTGCCAGGCCGCCTCGAGGTAGGCGCCCAGGCGATCGGACTGGCGGTCGTAGGCCAAGAGGTAGCTCTCGAGCCAGCGGCTCTGCAGTTCGGGGTCCGGGGCGCGCTGGCGCAGATAGCCGCTGCCGAACTCCGCGGCGAGATCCGAGGCGCCCCGGCGGTCGACCCCGAACCCGTGCACCAGCACAAGCTGCGCCAGCAGCGCCTTGCCGAGCCGGCCGGCGCGCTCGCCCGGCGGGATTTTGGCCAGGAGCGCCAGGGCGATCTCGCTGGTTTCGCAAAAGTGCCGCTCGCAGATCGCCAGGCTGCGGGCGCTGCCGCCGTAGCGCGCGGTTTCCGGCTCGTAGGGCGCTTCGGCGGTTCTGAGGACGGCGGCGTGCTCGGCGGCTTCTTTCCCGAGCGCCCCCAGCAGGCTCGGCGCCCGCCGACCGCGGAAGCGCACGCGCAGGTGGTTGCCGCCTTCGTCGCAGTAGCGGACGAAGAAGTAGCCGTCGAGATCGCCGCGGCGGCGGTGCGCCTCCAGCCAGGGACCCACCCACTCCGTGAGCATGCGATCGGCGACGGCGCCGTAAAGCGCCCCCTCGAAGAAAACGTGGACGCTCTGCCACTCCCCTCGCCCGCTCACGCCGCGGCCTCCGGCCGGCTCGCCGGCTCTCTTGCCTGCGGAAAGTCCGCCTGCAGGATCAGCTCGGTGGCGAAAAGCTCCTCCCCGTGCCCCACCAGATGCTCCTTCGCCGGCAGGCGCTCCTCAAAGGTGAGGGCGAAGTTGTCGAGGGTCTCGAGGGTCTTGGTCAGCAGATCGACCAGCAGCGGACTGGAGAAGTCGATGAATTGAGGCTTGTAGAGGTGCTGGCGCATCGGCGCGCGCGGGCGCTTGGCGCCCTCAGGCTCGTCCCCCTGAGAAGGCAGCGCGTGAATGCGGCAGAAGACTTCTTCCGGCAGGCCGTGCTCGCCGCGCCAGGACTGCACGCTAAGGAAATACGCGGCCTCGTCCTGCTGCGGTAGCCGGCGGGGAAAGGCCTCTCGCCCGAGGCTCCACTGCCGGCGCGCCAGCACGATTCGCCCTCGGTAGGTCAGGCGCGGCAGGGCGTAGATCGTTCGCGCGGCCAAGTCAGCGCCCTCGGCTCCGGTCTCGGTTTTTGAGATCTCGGGCATGGGCAGGGTGAAGTGGGTCGCCGGCGTGAAGCGCGAGAGCAGCTGAAAAAGCGGCGGGCGCAGCCGCGGGTTGAGAAAGCCGAGGTCCACCGGGTAGACGCGCGCGCCCTCGGAGTCGAAAAGCGCCAGCTGGTGAGCGCTCTCCGGGTCGCGCGCCACCCGCAGATCGGCGCTTCGCAGCTCCCCGGGATGGCCGGTGCTCTCGCCGGTGGGATAGCTCAGCTCGTGGGGCATAAGCGGCGGGTGCAGGTTGGCGTTGAAGTTGGCGTCGCCGCAGATCTCGACGAGCTTCTCGCGACTCAGCTCCCGGTTGCTGGCCTGAAGATCCGCCAGCACCCGCTCGGGCAGCAGATAGAGAAAGCGGGAGAAATACTTGCCGTAGCCGCTCATGTAGTTTCGAGCCAGCAGCGCGGGCCGGGAGCCGTCGATTCCCGGGCCGCCGAGATATTGAACGAAGAAGGACAGCGAGCGCGGCGACTCCGGCAGCTCGGGAATGCCGCCCGTCGCGGCCTCCAGATCCTCTCGCTCGAGGCGGATCTCCTCGGCGTCCGGCGAGGCCTCGATGCGCTCCCTAAGAAGCTGGCGGAGCCGCTCGCCGCCGCGATCGAGCCGCTCGAGAATCTCGAGGCCAAAGGGATTGAAGAGGTCATAGTCGCCTTTCTCTGCCGCGGCTTCGGCACCTTTCTGGCGGTCGAGGTGCTGCTTGAAGTGCTCGCGGTAGTAGTCCTCATAGAAACGCAGCAGCGGCAGAGACGTCACGGCTTCGCCATAAAAAGACTCAAAAAAGTGCCTCAGATTGGCCTGCTCCGAGCGCGGATAGGCGAGAGCGGCGCTCAGACGGGCGTACTCCAGCAGCACGGGCTCAACCTCCGCAAGGTCGAGGTTGAGGCTCGCCTCGCCGCCGGCGTCCTCGTAGAACGGATGCTTGGCCTCATAGCCGGAGTCCGGCTCCAGCTCCTCCATCACCTCGGGAACCAGGGCGGTCGCGCGCCGCAGCAGCTCCGCGCGCCCCGGCGCATCGGCCAGGCTGTAGCTCTCCATGAGCTCGCGAAGCTCGCCTAGAAACGAGACCACCCGCCGGGCCTGGGGATCGTCGATCGGCGCCAGCAGCGCGGCCAGGGGCTCATCCCAATGCACCTCCTGCTCCGGGATCCCCAGCCTGAAGCGCAGCAGCCCGATCTCGACCAGGCGATCGAGGTAGGCCACGGCTTCCTCGAGGCTGGCGTCGACGTCCGGGTGGCCGGCGAGATTCGCCGCCAGCTCGCCGAGGGTCTGCGGGGTGCGCGCCTCGAGGGCGGCAGAAAGAACGCTCAGCACCGCGTTGTGGGCCAGGCGCTGGAAGACTTCCTGGTGGCCCCGGGCGGTGAGAAAGAGCCAGCGCTCCCCCTCCCGCTGCACGGTGGAGTTCAGCTCGAGGGGCAGGTGGCGGCGAATTTCCGCGCGCCGGGTCAGGCGGCCTATAAGCCGACCGTAGATCGATTTGTCGAGCCTGAGAACGCTCGTCTTACGCCGCGGCGAGGCCGAGAACGCCGGCGCAGCCTCGCTCTGGCTCGCCCCGTCGGCCGTCAACGACCCCGGCAGAAGAGAGCAGAAGAGGCTGAAGGGCGTGGCTTTCATGGCCATGCGCGAGAGGTAGCGCAGCAGGCTGCGCTCGATTTGCCGAACTTTGGCGCTGGACCTGCCGGCTGGCCCGGCGAGGTAGCGCCTCAGGCTGCTCGACAGGCTGTCGCTCGACAGCAGGAGGCCCTTGGCGAAGTCCTGGTCGGCCACGGCCTCGCG
>JBCCLG010000263.1:0-7141 GCA_039027015.1 Acidobacteriota bacterium
ATCGACGCCCGCGGGGTGGCCTGTCAATGGCTCGCCGCCGCGGATTCGAGCTGCATCGGGGAGGCGAGCGACGTTTTGTTCCTTGAGGCTCGACTTATTTTCTCAGACGCATAGAAAACCGTTGACAAAGGCCCTGTATCTTCGTTTAGAATCTACTTAATCCTTTTAGCTGAGTCCCCGAAGGCTCGCGGAGGAGTCTCAAAGAAGCGATTTGCCTGTCAGGGCAGGTCTGCCGGCGCGACGCCTTAGAGCAGCGCGCACCTCGGTGCCTCGGCACCGCGGCGGCGTTCACGGGTCGCGCGACCCGCCCTGAGCTGGCCAAGCAACCAGAGCTCCTCCATCCCGCCTTGCCGGAGGGCGACTCGACCTATCGACGGAACGCCCCGTGTGCGCGCAGAGCAGCTGCGCGCGCGTGCCGGAGCGCAAACCCGCCGAGAATCCTTCCGAGGAGCTTGCCGTGAAACGCTTGATTGTTCTGCTTGGCCTTCTTTTGTTCTCGCTCGCATCGACCCTGCCGCTTTGGGCTCATGGTCTTATGGAGAAGCCCGCGTCCCGCAACCAATTCTGCGGCGTGATCACCAAACCCGACCAGGCCGCCAACGGCACGGGGCAATACCCCGTTTGCGCCGACGCCTTTGCCTCGGACTTCAGCGGCGGCTACAGCTTTATGAGCGTCCTGACCCACGACGTGGGCCGCACCGGGGTCAGCCCGCTGCCCGAGCACGTGTGCGGCTTTGGTTCGGAGACTTTCCAGGGCGGGCCGACCCCGTGGGATTCTCCGATCGACTGGCCGACCAACGCCATGACCTCCGGGCGCAACGAGATCGTGTGGCAAATCAACTGGGGGCCGCACTTCGACGACACCGAGGAGTTCCGCTACTGGATCACCAAGCCGGATTTCCAGTTTCAGGTCGGCGTGCCGCTCGCCTGGAGTGACTTTGAGTCCCAGGAGTTCTGCGTGCTGAAGTACGACGACAGCAACCCCACGGGCAATCCCGACGTCGTCGCCGAGAAGGCCGAGACCCGCTTCCGCACCTTCTGCGACGTTCCCGAGCGCACCGGACGCCACGTGATTTACGGCGAGTGGGGCCGCAACTTCTTCACCTTCGAGCGCTTCCACGGCTGCATTGACGCGGTTTTCGGCGACGTCAGCAATCCGGTGGACGCGCGCATCGCCGTCACCCCCGACGTGAACGAGATCACCGGCGCCGGCTCGCTGAGCCTCGACGCCGGGGCCTCGGCCGGCAGCGGTCTGTCGTTCCAGTGGAGCGTGACGGCGGCGGATCCTGCGCTCTACAGCTTCTCGGACGCCACCGCGGCGGCGACTACCTTCTCGTTCGCCGATCCTTCGGTGGCGAGCAACGTGACCCTCACCCTCACCGCCACCGACGGCACGAATTCGGACAGCGCGATCGTGCAGCTCTCCCACCTGCCCGACACTCCCGTGGGCTTCAAGCTTCTCGGTTTGGTGACCGAGGAGCCGCAGGCTCTTCAGGCGGGCGATCGGGTGCAGGTCCGGGTGGTCGACAGCGCCGGCCAGGACTCCTTCTTCCCGGCAACGCCGCTCACCCTCGACGCCCAGAACTCGGCGCCCGACGCCTGGCCCGCGGCCCTCGCGGGCGCGGTCAACGCTCTGGGAGCGGACGTGGTGATCGGTCTGCTGAACGCCTCGGGAGAGGTCGTTCCGGTGCAGGACGCCGTTAGCAACTACTTCTACTCCAGGCTCGGATCCGACGTGGTGAGCGCGTTTCTGGTGGTCACGCCGGCCGGCTCCTCCTCTTCCTCCTGCGAGTTCGTGGTGAGCAACGAGTGGGATTCCGGCTTTACCGCCACCATTCGGATCAACAACGACGGCACCTCCGCGATCGACGGCTGGCAGGTCAGCTGGGAGTTCACCGACGGCTCGGCGGTCGACAATCTGTGGAACGCCAACCTGGTGACCACCGGTTCGTCCTATAGCGCCAGCAACCTCGACTGGAACGGCGTGATCCAGCCGGGTCAGTCGGCGGAGTTTGGCTTCGTGGGCAGCAAGGGCGGATCCTCCGTCCCGATCCCCCAGATCGTCGGAGCGGTCTGCCAGTAAGCGGATCCGCCTCCGCGTCTGAGCGCCTGATGCCGACCGGGAAACCGGTCGGCATTTTCTGTATGAGGCGGGTGCGGCGGGCCTGCCCGGAAGCGGGCAGATCTCGCCCGCTTCCGGGCGGCGCGTCGGTCAGCTCCGGTCCTGGGTTTTGGTGACCCGTCTTGAAATAGCGACTCGGCGCCGTTTGATGCTGCTGGCACATGATTTGCGGTTGAGCCTCACCAGCCGCAGTACGGCACCCACACCCATCACCGGAGATTCGAATGCGCCCTCTCGCCCTCGCAGCGTCGCTGGTCCTTGCTCTACTTTCAACGTCCGCTGTGTCGGCCTCTGTCGGGCGGAATCCGGTGCTCACCGGTCGTGTCACCGAAGCGTCGTCCGGAGAGGGCGTTCCTTCCGCGCTCGTGTCTCTCTACAACTCCAGCGGAGTCTTCAGCCGGTTTACCTCGACCAACGCATCGGGCTTCTACACGATCCAGCCACCCGAGCCCGGGTTCTACACCGCTTTGGCCGACGGGCCAGACTCTTTGCTTCCCGTCCTATCAGGAGGAAGCGTGTGTCCCGGCGGCATTCCCACGGGCTGCGCCCCGACCGACGGCGTTCCCTTCGAGCTGTCGGCCGGGGAGACCACCCTGGATTTTGCGCTGCCTGCGGCCGGCGAGGTGTCCGGCCGGATTCTCGTGCCCGAAGGCCTCGATCTCTTCACCTCGGCTTCGGTCAACCTCTTCCGTGCCGATGGATCACTCCGCGCATCCAGATTCGTGGGCGGAGAGGACCTCACCTTTAGCGTCCCAGGACTTGAAGCCGGCACCTACTTCGCCGTCGCCGAGTTCAACGACGCCTTTTTCGGTGAGCTTTGGCAGGACATTTCCTGCCTGGAACCGGACGGCAGCTGCGACCCGATGACCGGCACTCCGATCGTGGTGCAGCGAGGGGTGACCCTCGCCGACGTCGACTTCACCGCGCGTCTTCGGGGTCTGATTTCCGGCACGGTGCGCAGTCGATCGACCGGCGAACCGCTCTCTCCGGCGATCGTCCAGGTCTTTGACTCCGAAGGCTTCTCGGTGTCGCGAGCCCGGCTGCTGCCGAACGGCGAATTTCGAGCCGTGGGGCTGGACGCCGGAACCTACTTTCTTGGGACTATCCAGACCTTTGGCTTTATCGATCAGATCCTCGGGGGCGAGCTCTGTGAGCCAGGCCCCTGCGATCCGACCTCCGGTCTAGCCATCGCGGTAAGCGAGGGCATGGAGAGCGGGCCCTTCGAGATCCTCCTCGAGCCGGGCCCCGGTTTCCAGGTCGAGGCTCGCTCGCAGTCCGGTCAGCCGATCCGCGGCGCTGCGATCGACCTCTGGCGCAGCACAGGGGATTTCTTGCGGTCGGTCACCACCGACGCCGGCGGACGCGTTGAGATTCCGCTGGATGAAGGCTTCTATTTTCTCTCGACCGACAATGGCCAGGGGCTCATCGACCAGATTTGGTCTGGCGTTTCGTGTCCCGCCGGACCGGCGTCTCTCGACCTCTGCGACATTCTCTCGGGAGATCTTCTCGAGCTGATCGAAGGGCAGCTCCTCACCGAGATCTCCTTCGAGCTCGAGGATCCGTCGATTCTTTTTTCCGACTCCTTCGAGTCGGGCGGCCTCGGGGCCTGGAGCGCGGTGACCGGCGGACCTTGAGCGAGGCGGCGCTCGTTCGATAGCTCGGCTCGCCTGAACGCGGGAGCGCGAGACGCCGACCGGGTCACCGGCCGGCTTTTCTCGGTTCAGTAATATGCTACAGTGACATAAAGGGCCTAGCGCCGTTCTGGGCCCTCCTTGATCTGACCTGACCTGTGGAGATTCCCATGCGCCTTCTCGTCCCTGTGGTTTCGCTTATGCTCACTCTGCTGCTGACGTCCGGAGGCGGGGCAGCCGCAGCGCCGGCCGCTTCCGGCAACCCGCCATCCGCCAACGCCGATCGGCAGCGACGGAGGAAGCGAAGGGCGAGCGGAGCCTCGCTCAAGTCCTGACTCGGGAGATCGCCGCGGCGGCGCGGGATCTCAGGGATCTGGCGGCGCCGCGAGAGGGGGAAGCTCGGCAAGAGGACCTCGCGCGGCTCCGCGTGCGTCTTCGGGAGCTACAGAGTTTTACGTCTCGGGCTTCTGCGGGCGTCCAGGGCCTCGAAGCCAAGCGCCGAGCGCTCCTGCCTCTTCTCGAGAGCCTGGAGCGAGGCGACGCGCTGCCGTCACTCGTTCCGGCCCAGCCGCCGAAGGCCGGATCTCGAACCGCTCAAGAGTGCTCGTTGGCGCCCGATCTCGAGGTCGGCGAGCGCGTGGGTTCGGGCCTCCGCGAGCCGATCGGCTGGGTGCGCTTCATCGCGCCCTACGACGGCCTTTTTGCCGCCGATACCTTCGGCTCGGCCGGCGATCCGGCGATCGCCGTCTTCACCTCCTGCGCCTCGGCAGAGCCGGTGGCGGCGGCGGACGATTCCCGAGGCCTGCAGGCCCGGGTCGCCTTCGAGGCCGCGGCGGGGCAGTCGCGTTGGATTCGAGTCACGGGCAGCGGAGCCCTGAGCGTGCGGGTCGGCGCCTCGAGCCTGGTGACCGGTCGCGTCACGGATCTCGACGGTCAGCCGATTCCCGCCATCCGCGTTGACGTTCAAAACGTGATCACCTTCGCCACGTTCGGGGCTACATCCGACGTCGACGGCACCTACAGCATCGCCGTCCCCTCGGGCTCGGCGGGAAACTACGTGGCCTTCACCCAGATCTTCTCCCCGCAGGTGCCCTTCCTGAACGCCGCCTTTCCGGACCTCTCGTGCGCCGGGGTGTGCCCGCCGGAGGACGCCACGCCGTTTAGCGTGCCGGCCTCGTCGACGGTGGAGGGCATCGACCTGGCGCTGCGGCGCGGCAGCCAGATCACCGGCCGAGTGCGGGCTGACGGCGAGCTGCTGGGCGGCGCCCGAGTCACGGCCTTCGATGAGGTGGGCCGCGTTATTTCCGAGGTCTTCTCCGACGACTCCGGGCGCTACCTGGTCGGCGGCCTGCTGCCGGGCAGCTATCGACTGAGCGCGAATGGTCCGTCGACCACCGGAGAGGTGTGGCCCGGCGTGCCGTGCCCTCTCGACTGCGATCCGCTCGCGGGCGACGCGGTGACGGTGGCGCCCGAGGGCGCTCTCTCGGGCGTCGATTTCGCTCTCGAGCGCAAGGGTTCGATCTCGGTGCGGCTGACCGACTCCCAGACCGGGGCGACTCTGCCCCTGGGCCTGATCACGCTCTTCCGCGCTTCGGGCCAAAGTTTAGGCACCGCCCCCGCCCCCACCTTCGGCGGTCTTGAGGTCGGCACCTACTTCGTGCGGGTCGAGAGCACCGGCTACAGCCGCCAGCTGTGGCCCGGGATCGACTGCTTCTTCGGCTGCGATCCGCTTGAAGGAACGCCCGTTCAGATCTCGGCGCTGGGCGAGACCGTGGAGATCGTGGTGCCGCTCGACCCGCTGGGGTCGCTGTCCGGTCAGGTGACCGAGGAGAGCTCCGGCAATCCCGTGCTCTTCGCAGAGGTTTTCTTCGAAACCCCCCTGGGTTCGGCGTCGCGCGTGCTGACCGCGGCCGACGGCTCCTGGCTGCGCACGGGCCTGCCCGCCTCGGACGACTACAGGCTGGTTTTCGAGGGCCAGGGCTTAGTTGAGGAAGCCTGGGACGATCTGCCGTGCCCGGCCACGGGCTGCAGCGGGCTGGGCGACCCGGTTTCTCTCGGGATCGGCGAGGACCTCACCGATTTTGACGCCGCGCTCGCACCGCGCGGCTCGATCTCAGGGCAGATCTTCGAAGTCTCCGGCCAGCCCGCGAGCCGCAGCGTGAGGGTGAGACTCCATCTCTCAAACGGACAGTTTCTCCGCGAGATCCTGATCGACGCGCAATCCTCCGCCTCCGCCGCGTATCGCTTCGACGGTCTCCAGCCCGGCTCCTACTTCCTGACCACCTCGTCGATCGCTTACCGGAACGAGCTGTGGGACGACCTGCCCTGCCCATCCCCTCTCGGGTGCGACGTCACCGCCGGCACGCCGATCGTGGTGGCCAGCGGCGCCGAGACCGTGGCCGACTTCGCCCTCGAGAGGACCCCTACGCTCGCCGGCCGGGTGACCGCGGCGGCGAGCGGAGAGGGCGTGAGGAGCACGGTGGCTCTCTACGACTCTTCGGGGAGCTTTACGGCCTCCGTCTTCACCGATGACGACGGCTTCTATGAAGCCGCCGGCCTTGAGCCGGGCACGTACACCGCCCTGGCTCGAGGCAACGTCCTGCTGCTTTCGGTGCTCTCTGGAGGACAGGCCTGCGCCGGGGGTATTCCCACGGGCTGCGCCGCGACCGACGGCGTTCCGTTCGAGATCTCGACCGGCCTCACCACCGTGGATTTTGCGCTGCCCCGAGCGGGACGCATCGCCGGCAGACTGCTCGAACCCGGCGACTTCGGCGTTCCCCTCTCGGCGAATATCAGCCTCTTTCGCGCCGACGGCTCTCTTCTGGCATCCCAGCTGGTCGCCGGCGGCAGCACCACTTTCAGCTTCGAGCGTCTCGAGGCCGGCACCTATTTCGCGCTCGCGGACTTTGCTCGCGCCTTTGAGGATGAGCTCTGGCAGGGAATCGCCTGCCCAGCGCTAGGCGGCGGCTGCGATCCGACCTCCGGGACGCCGATCGTCGTGCAGCGCGGGGCGACCGAGGTGATCGAGTTCACCGCCCGCCCGCGGGGCTCGATCTCCGGCACGGTGCAGAGCCGCTCGACCGGCGAGCCCATCGAGCCAACCACGGTTGTGCTCTACAGCTCGCTGGGCCTCTCTCTCGCGACTGAGGATCCGGTGAACGGGGAATTCAGGTTCGTGGGACTCAGCGAAGGCGTTTATTTCCTGGGAACAACCCGCAGTCCAGGTTTCATCGACCAAATCTTCGGCGGGGAAGCCTGCGAGCCAGACCCCTGCGATCCCACCTCGGGTCTCACGTTTAGGTTCGTCTTTACGAACGAGAACGCGATCGCCAATCGGTTCGACATACTCAAAGGAATTCGCAGCCGCTTTCTTTGCCATGGGTTCTCC
>JBCCLG010000264.1:0-7128 GCA_039027015.1 Acidobacteriota bacterium
CTGCTGCACAAATTTGGACAGATTCCGCGTCGGCCCGAGATTACCTACGAGGCGACGCTGGTCTTAAACCTTCTGCTGTACTGGGCAGTTGCTGGCGGAGCGTTAGCCGCCCTCAAAGATCGCCGGCCGTTCGGCGCCTGGCTCAAAACGCAGGCGCCGCAGATTGCTCTTCTGTGTTTTTCCATCGTCCTTTCCTTAGGATTTCTCGAGGTGGCGATTCGCCTCCTGCGCCCCCAGCTTGCCGCCCGACCTTTCGAACGTCTGCCGTCTGAGACCCTTCATCACGTCAACGCCCCGAACCGCTCGAGCCTCGGCATGGGTAACCAGAGGGTCGTCACCAACAGCGACGGCTTCCGGACGCCCCATGAACGGGAGGAATTCCTGAAGCTCGAGCACCGCGTCGTCTTACTCGGTGATTCCTACGCCTTCGGATTGGGCGTTGCGGGCGAGGAGTCGGTCGCCGCGCAGCTGGAGAAGCTGCTGCGGGAGGGTCTCGAGGCCGCGGGCCACAGCGGCGGGGTAGGGGTGCTCAACACCGGGGTCATCAGCTATTCACCGTATCTCCAGCGGGAGGTCTTTCGCCGGGTGGCCGTGCACTACAGGCCGACGCTGACCCTTCTTCTTCTCGACATCAACGACATCGGCGACGACCATCAATACCGCCAGGAAAACGTGGCGGGCGACGGCGAGGCCCCGCGCTTCGAGGTGCCGCCTCTGGACGAATCCACCTCCCTATGCGACCTCTCGGCGGCGTGCCGAGCCGTCGAGCCGCTGCGAGACCGACTGGCCAAGCCCCTGTGGGTGCTCAAGCGGCTCACCGGCACCGAAGGCGAGGCCTACGACTATTACGATTTCAAGGTCGAGATCGCGGGCGGCGTCGAGCGCAACCGGTTCTTTGTGCTGCGCTATCCGCTCGAGGACTCGAGGCCCTTTCTCGACGCTACCTGGGCCAACCTCAGCGCGGTGGCCGGCGAGGCCCGGGCCGCGGGTTCGGAGTTCGTTGGGGTCGTCATGCCGCGCTACTTCCACTGGAACGACGAGGAGTGTCCCAACAATTGGGAGGCCGATAGGTACGGCGTCGATGAGCCCCACGAGGAGGTCTTCCTTCAGTACTTCGACGCCCGAGCCGGGCAGTCTGACTTCCCGGTGTGGTCACTCCTGCCGCCTTTTCGCACCGCCAGCGCGGAGGGGCCTCTAGTGTTCGATCACGACCCGCACTGGAATGCCCGCGGCCATAGGGCGGCCGCGGCAGCCTTGGCCGCTTGGGTCCTTGAGGCCGGCTGGCCGAGGGATCCGATTCCCCCTTCGCCGCGCCTGTCAGAAGCGGCCGATCGGGCCGCTCTTCGCCGCTAAAATGCTGCATTTATTGACATTTGACACTAGAACCGGCGATCTCTACCATAGGGCAGTTTTGAACTCTTACGCTCTCGTTCGCGGCCTTTAACCTACGGCCTTTAACCCGAAGCCTCTGAACCCGCGAGGCGGCCCGGGCTCGGTTCGGCGATCGATCTCGGAGACGTCCATGGAAATCACGCAGGTGAAGATCTTCCCGGTCCACGAAGACAAGCTCAAGGCCTTTGTCTCCGTGGTTTTCGATCACTGCTTCATGGTCAACGACATCAAGGTCATCCAGGGTAAGGACGGCCTCTTTCTCAGCATGCCTTCGAGACGCAAGAAGACCGGGGAATTCAAAGACGTCGCCCATCCCCTCAACAACGAGATGAGGCGGCTGCTGGAGGAAGAAGTGCTCGGCGAGTATCGGCAGATGGTCGACGACCCCACCCCTCGCCGCCCGGATCGTCAAGAAGACGGAGAAGGGGAGATGGACTTTCTCCACAAGAGCGGGTCGCCTCTCGCGGCGGCAGGCTCGGCGGAGCCGGCGCCTCTCGCGGAGACCGCCGCCCGCCCCCCGCTCGCCGCGCCCGGGGATTCGCTGGTGGCGCCCGGAGATTCGCCGGTGACGCCAGGGGATTCGCTGGTGGCGCCAGGGGATTCAGGCAGGCCAGAGATCCCCGCGCCGGGCGAGGGCGCACAGGACAAGACTCTCGAAGAAGTCCAGGAGCTTCATCTGTCCGATTCCTTCTGGTCCGTCCGCTGATTCCTCAGGCTTGACCTGCTCAAGCCCGTGCACGAAGATAAGCGCCGCGCCGCCCGGCTCTGGCAGCCTGGGGCACCTAAACCTGCCCTCCCGCGGCGCGCTAGCCTAGGTCGCCGGACCGCAAAAGCGGCCCCTGGACCTTTGCCCCCCGCCCCAGACCCTGAACAGCTTCGAGCCTTCGGATCCCTGACCAGACATGCACGGTGAGCTCATCATTTTCAGTGGACGAGCCCATAAGGTCCTCGCCCAAGAGATCTGCGACGCGCTCAACGTTCCTCTGGGGCGCGCTAAATGCTTCAACTTCTCCGACGGCGAGATTTTCTGCCAGCTCCAGGAGAACGTTCGCGGCGCGGACACCTATGTCATTCAGCCGACCTGCAACCCCGTCAACGACAATCTGATGGAGCTGCTGATCATGCTGGACGCCATCAAGCGCTCGTCGGCGACGAGGGTGACCGCCGTGATCCCCTACTACGGCTACGCCCGGCAGGATAAGAAGGACGCCCCCCGGGTGCCGATCACTGCGAAACTGGTCGCCGACCTTCTGTCGCAGGCCGGAGCCGACCGCATCCTGACCATGGATCTCCACGCGGCGCAGATCCAGGCCTACTTCGACATGCCCGTCGATCACCTCTTCGCCGCGCCTGTGCTGCTCGAGGCGATTCGAAAACTCAAGATCCCGGATCTGGTCATCGTCTCTCCAGACGCCGGCGGAGTCGAGCGGGCCCGCGCGATCGCCAAGCGGCTCGACGCGGGGCTGGCGATTGTCGACAAGCGCCGCACGGCCCCCAACGAAGCGTCGGTCATGCACGTGATCGGCGACGTCGACGGGCGCGCCGCGCTGATTCTCGACGACATCATCGACACCGCGGGCACCTTGACCCACACCGTGGACGCCCTGATCGGCCACGGCGCCTCGCGCGTTCTGGCTGCCGGGGTGCACGGGGTGCTCTCGGGGCCGGCCCTCGAGCGCCTCCGGGAATCCGCGATCGAGAGGGTCCTGATCACCAACACCACGCCTTTGGACGAAAAGCTGAGCCGCTGCGACAAGCTGGTGCCCCTCTCGGTGGGCCCCCTGCTCGGCGAAGCTATCCAGAGGATCAACCGCAACAGTTCGGTCAGCTCCCTCTTCGTCTGAGGCTGCGGCAGACCGCGGGCTCGTCGACGACCTAGGAGCCCTCGATCGATCTCTCCTCAGCGAGCTGCCGATCGGTTTCCCGACCTTCATAAGGACACACCCATGAGCGAATTCAATCTGATCGTCGAAGAGCGCGAGGCTCTCGGCAAGAACGCGAATCGGCGCCTCCGCGCGTCGGGCCACATTCCGGCGGTGGTTTACGGCGGCGGCCGCGACGCCGCCGCGATTCAGGTGCCGGCTCATCGCTTCGCGCGCATGCAGCGCCAAACCGCGGACTCCAACCCGGTTTTCCTGCTGCAGCTCGCCGGAACCGACAAGCAGCGGCACGTGATGATCCGCGAGCTGGATACCGACCCGGTGACGGGCGATTACATCCACATCGATTTCCAGCGCATCGATATGAACGCCGAGATCAGCGTCTCCGTGCGGCTCGAGCTGGTGGGTGAGTCCGCGGGCATCAAGCTCGGCGGCATCTCCGACTGGGTCACTCGCGAGGTCGAGATTCTCGCCCTGCCCGATGCGATCCCGGGCCATATCGACGTCGACATCTCGGAGCTCGAGATCGGTCAGCACCTCGAGACCAGCGACCTCGTGCTTCCCGAGGGCGTCAAGCTGGCCGACGACGGCAACCTGGTGGTCGTGGCGGTCCACGGCCAGCAGGCGGAGGCCGAGGTGGAAGAAGAGGACGGCGAGGGCGAGCCAGAGGTCATCGCCAAGGGTAAAGCCGAGGAGTGATTCCCGTGGCCACCGGCGACAGCGGCGAATCGCCCGCCGATCCGCGACCCTCCCTGAAGGTGATCCTGGGTCTCGGAAACCCTGGCGAGCGCTACGTCGAGACGCGCCACAACGTCGGCTTTCGAGTGATCGAGGAGCTGGCCCGGCGTCGCGGCCTGACGCTGGAGGCCCTGGAATGCAACTGCCTGGGAGCCGGCGCTCCCGGGCTGCTCCTGGCGGCCCCTCAAACGTTCATGAATCGAAGCGGGTTCACCGCCAGGTGCCTGCGGGAGCGTCACGGCCTCGAGGCCGAAAATTTCCTCATCGTGTACGACGAAGCCCGCCTCCCCCTCGGGACCCTGAGGCTCAGGACCCAGGGGAGCCCGGCCGGGCACCGCGGCATGGAGTCGGTCCTCGAGAACCTCGGTACCGACCGCGTCGCGCGCCTGCGCCTGGGCGTCGGGCCGGAGGGGGCCGAGCTTCCGGGGGGCGAGCTGGTGGACTTCGTTCTCGGCGACTTTGAGAGCGAGCAGCGCGACGAGGTCTCGAGAATGGTGGAGCGGGCTGCGGAAGCCTGCGAAACCTGGGCCGACGAAGGCTCGCAGCAGGCGATGCAGCGCTGGAACGGCGCCCCTCCGGTAGCGGAAGCGGGCTGATCCGATTCCGGAGCTCTCACTCAGGAAGCCAGAACCGCCAAAAGCTAAGGCACGGGCCGGTTTGGCCCACTAGACGGCGAGTAGCCGCGAATCGCACTTATATGTACAATCCGGCATCCCCGCATTCACTTAGGCGTTCGCCCCTGGAAACGCCCCCGCCGGGAAGCCCACCTCACCGGCCCACCACGGCCACCGACCTCGCCTAGAGCCGGTCTCGGCGCAAACAACGCGCAGGCGACCTCGCCCTGAGCAGAGCGCTCAGAGCCACGCTCCTCGATCCCGAGAAGCCGCCCCGCCGCCGACCACCGGGTTCTCCTCAGGTTTAGAGACTATTTTTCGCAGGTAAGGAGAAGAATCGTGGACAGCCAGACCCTGTTGTACGCCGTGCCCGTGTGCGGCGCCTTGGCGCTCATTTTCGCGTTTCTGCGCAGCAGCTGGATCAACAAACAAGACGCCGGCGACGCGACCATGGTCAAGATCGCCGGCCACATCCGCGATGGCGCGATGGCTTTCCTGGGGCGCGAGTACCGGGTGCTCGCCATTTTCGTGGTCGCCGTCGCGGGGCTCTTGGCATTCGCGAATTCCGGCCGCGACGATAGCTCGCCGCTGATCGCCCTCTCGGTGGTCGTCGGCGCCCTGTGTTCCGGCCTCGCCGGCTTTTTCGGCATGCGGGTCGCCACGGCCGCCAACGTGCGCACCTCCGCTGCCGCCCGCACGAGCCTGAACGACGCTCTGAAGGTCGCTTTTTCCGGAGGAGCCGCCATGGGCTTCTCGGTGGTCGGCCTCGGCGTGCTCGGCCTGTCGATTCTGATGATCGTCTATCTCGGTCTTTTCGAGGGTGACCTCGACCGGGTGATCAACGTGCTGGCCGGCTTCTCGTTCGGCGCTAGCTCCATCGCTCTCTTTGCGCGCGTCGGCGGCGGCATCTACACCAAGGCCGCGGACGTCGGCGCCGACCTGGTCGGCAAGGTCGAGGCCGGAATCCCCGAAGACGATCCCCGCAACCCCGCCACCATCGCCGATAACGTGGGCGATAACGTCGGCGACGTCGCCGGCATGGGCGCGGACCTTTTTGAGTCTTACGTGGGCTCGATCATCGGTTCTGTAGTGCTGGGCGCCGCGGCCACCGTGGCCGTCGAGCAGGCGGGCCTGCCGGCGCTGGTTCTTCTGCCGCTGGTGATCGCGGGCCTCGGCATCGTGGTTTCGCTTGCCAGCACCTTCCTGGTTCGCACCAAGGAGGGCGGCGATCCCTCCAAGGCGCTGCACAGCGGCACCTTCACCGCCGCCGGCGTGATGCTGGTCGCCACCTTCGCGGTCTGCCAGTTCATGCTCGAGGGCACCTACACCCTGCAGGGAGTCGAGTTCACCGGCATGGGCGTTTTTTGGGCGACTCTCGCCGGTCTCGTGGCGGGCGTGCTGATCGGCATGATCACCGAGTACTACACGGCGGAGTCGAAGAAGCCTGCCCAGGGCATCGCCAAAGAGTCCGAAACCGGCTCGGCGACCAACATCATCGCCGGACTGGGCCTCGGCATGCGCTCGACGGCCTTCCCGACCGTGGTGCTCGTCGCGGCGACCCTCGTCGCCTACGACCAGGCCGGCCTCTACGGCATCGCCATCGCCGCTCTCGGCATGCTTTCGACGACGGGAATCCAGCTCGCCGTCGACGCCTACGGCCCCATCGCCGACAACGCGGGCGGCATCTCCGAAATGGCCGGCCTCGGCGAAGAGGTGCGCAACCGCACCGACAAGCTCGACGCCGTGGGCAACACCACGGCGGCTATCGGCAAGGGCTTCGCTATCGGCTCGGCGGCCTTGACCGCCCTCGGCCTGTTCGCCGCCTTCCGCACCAAGGTCGGCCTCGAGAGCATCGACGTCTCCGAGCCCACGGTGATGGGCGGCCTCTTCCTCGGCGCCATGCTGCCCTTTCTCTTCTCGGCCATGGCCATGGAGGCGGTGGGCCGAGCCGCTGGCGAGATGATCGAAGAGGTGCGCCGTCAATTTCGCGAGATCAAGGGCCTGATGGAGGGCGAAGCCGAGGCCGAGTACGCCAAGTGCGTCGATATCTCGACCGCCGCCGCCATTCGCGAAATGGTGCTTCCAGGCACCCTCGCCGTGGTCGTGCCGGTAGCGGTGGGCTTCTACGACGTGGCGGCCCTCGGCGGGCTGCTGGCGGGTGTCACCGCCTCCGGCGTCATGATGGCCATCTTCCAAAGCAACGCCGGCGGCGCGTGGGATAACGCCAAGAAGTTCATCGAGGCGGGCCATCACGGCGGCAAGGGCTCCGAGGCCCACAAGGCCGCGGTGACCGGCGACACGGTCGGCGATCCCTTCAAAGACACCTCCGGACCGAGCCTCAACATCCTGATCAAGCTGATGACCGTGGTGGCGCTCGTGATCGCGCCGCTTCTGGCCGGCTGATCGCTTCCCGAACTCCCCGGCTCGGCGGCTTGCGTCGGGCCGAAGATTCCATAGAATCACCGACTTCCGGTCGTCGACGTCGACGGCCGCACACCCACCAC
>JBCCLG010000265.1:0-7113 GCA_039027015.1 Acidobacteriota bacterium
CCAGAGGTCGCCGGTCTGCAGGCACGCCCGGTAGGCCGCCTCGTAGTAAGGGATGTTGCTGCCGACGCCGCGCTTATAGGGGTTGATGAAGTGGCCGAAGAGGTTGTTGATCTTGGCCACCAGGTGGATGTTGTCGAATCGCTCCAGCAGGCGGATGGCCAGCCGGCCGTACTCGTAGCCGGCGCTGTAGTCGCCCACCACCCAGGTGAGGTAGCAGCCGTAGATGACGTAGCCGAAGGAGGTGTAGCTGGTGTAGCCGCGGTCGAGCGAGAGGGTCACGATGCGCAGCGCCGCCAGCGTGCCGTGGGCCTGGTGGCCCTCGGCGAAGTAGGAGTTGTTCCAGGTTTGGTGGAGCAGGCTCATGGTGGTGCGCAGCGCCTCGTCTTCGTTCGCCCGCGCGTTCTCCAGGCGCTCGGCCTGAACGCCCTCGAGGCGCTCGCGCAGGGCGGCGAACTCGGCGTCGAGGGCGCTTTGGAAAACCTCCGGATCCTCCGGCAGGTCGACCCCGAAAAGGCGCAGGGCCCGGCGTCCCAGGTCGACACCCTCGATGAAGCGCCCCGACATGTAGACGTTCATCATCAGCTCGTAGAGGCTCGCCTGGTGGGGCCGGGTGCGCGCGTTGGCCACCGCCACCTCGAAGAGAGCGTCGGCGCTCTCGAGATCGCCGCACAGGAACTCGCATTCGATCAGCTGCAGGTGAAGGTCGAATTGAGTCTCGTAATGCCGCTCCCAGGCCTCCTCAGCCGGCGGCATCAGCTCCAGGCCGCGGCGCAGATAGTCGCGCGCCGCATCGTGGGCGGTGTTGGCCCGCGCCTTGGCTCCGGCCTTGAGGTTGAGGGCGCCGAGCTCCGAGCGTCGCTCGGCCTCCTCGATCCGCGAGGCCGCGAGGTTGAGGTGGTTGACGACCTCGAAGACCCTCTCCTCCAGGCCGGCCTGGTCGAGGCGCTCGAGCAGTCCGCGCCCGATGCGGCCGTGAACCTCCAGGCGCTCGTCTTCGGACATCTGGGCGTAGGCCGCCTCGTGGATGCGGTCGTGGAGGAATTTGAAGTCGAGATTCTCCGCGTCCTCGCCGCTCGTGGCGCCCCCGCCGTCCTGAGCGTCCAGGCGGTCGTCTCCGGGGCTCGCGCCGACGAAATATTTGAACGCGTCGTCGAGCGACAGGATCAGGCCCTCTTCGGTGGCCTCGAAGAGCAGCTCGAGGGCCCTTCTCCTCGACAGACCGTCCCCCAGGGTGACCAGGGTCTCGAGGTCGAAGGGGTTTCCCAGGCAGCTCGCCAGGCGCAGCAGATTCTGCGTTTCCGGGCTCAGCGCGCGGATCTTGCGGACCATGAGGTCCACGGCCTGGTCGCTGACCTCGCTCAGGTGGATGCGCGAGAGGTCCCAGCTCCAGCGGCGCGAGTCGAAGTCGTAGCTCAGCAGGCCCTGGTCTTCCAGGGAGAGCAGCAGCTGCCCGAGAAAAAAGGGGTTGCCGTGGGTTTTGGCGTGCACCATCCGGGCCAGAGGCATGGCTTCTGTGGGGTCGGCGGCGTGCACCGCGTCGGCCACGAAGGCGTTGGTTTGCTCGAGGTCGAGCGGAGCCAGCTCGATGCGGTGCAGCGGCGTCGATTTCTCGATCTTCTCGAGCGACAGGATCAGCGGATGGCCGGCGTCTACCTCGTTGTCGCGGTAGGCGCCCAGGATCAGCAGGTGACGGGCGTCTCGGCGCTCCATCAGGGTCTCGAGCAGCCGCAGGGAGGCGAGGTCCGTCCACTGGAGATCGTCGAGAAAGCACACCAGGGGGTGGTCGGCGGTGGCGAAAACGCCCAGGAAGCGCTCGAAGACCAGCACAAAGCGGTTGAGCGCCTCCTGGCCCTCGAGCTCCACCACCGCCGGCTGCTCGCCGATCAGCAGCTCGAGCTCGGGGATGACGTCGATCACCACCTGCCCGAGGCCGCCGAGCACGTCGAGCAGCTGGTCCCGCCAGGCCCGGATGCGGTCCTGGGGCTCGGTGAGCAGCTGCAGCAGCAGGCCGCGAAAGGCCTGGCTGATGGCGGCGAAGGGAATATCGCGCCGGTATTGGTCGAATTTGGCCGAGATGAAATAGCCCCGCTGGCGGGCGATCGGCCTGTGAACCTCCTCGATAAGCGCCGATTTGCCGACCCCGGAATAGCCGGAGACGAGGATCATCTCGCTGCCGCCGGTGGCCACGGTCTCAAAGACCTCGAGCAGCCGGGCGATGTCGGCGTCGCGGCCGTAGAGCTTGCTGGGCAGGCGGAAGCGCGACAGCTCGTCACCGCGGCCGAGGTGAAAGGGCTCGATGGCGCCGCCTTCGCCCTCGAGCCACGCCTGGCGGCAGCGCTCGAGGTCGGCGGTTAGGCCGCGGGCGCTCTGGTAGCGCTCCTCGGCGGTCTTGGCCATCAGGCGGGCGACGATTTCGGCGATCGGCTGGGGAATCTCGGGGCGCAGGGCGCGCACCTCGGGCGCGGGCTTGGCGAGGTGCGCGTGCACCAGCTCGAGGGCGTCCGTCGACTCGAAGGGCAGGCGTCCGGTCAGCATCTCGAAGCAGGTGACGCCCATGGAGTAGAAGTCGCTGCGGTAGTCCACCGGTCGATTCATACGGCCGGTCTGCTCGGGCGAGATGTAGGGCAGGGAGCCCTCGAGCACGTGCACGCCCACCGCCTTCTGCTTCTCCACCGAGAGCTGGCTGGCGATGCTGAAGTCGATCAGCGCCAGCCGGCCGGTGGCGGCGTCGTGCACCAAATTCGACGGTTTGACGTCCTTGTGGATCACGCCGTGGCCGTGCACCTCCTCGAGGGCCGAGGAGATCTGGATCGCGTAGTCGAGAAACGTGCCGACGCTCAAGGGGCCCTCGGCCAGCGATTCCGAAAGCGCCCGGCCGCCGAAATCCTCCATCACCAGCACCAGGGCCTTGCGCCACGGCACCAGGTCGAGCACCTTGACCAGGGCCGGATGGTCGAAGCGGCGAGCCAGCTCATAGGCCATCTGGAAGCGCGCCAAATCCCGGGGCGTCGGGTAGGCCTCGCGGGTGGTCTTGAGCACCACGGGCTCGCCGCTCGAGCGGCGGATCGCCCGGAAAACCACGGATTTACGCTTCTCGGCCAGCAGCTCGCCGACGTCGAAGCCCGGAATCTCGAGCATCAGATGGGCCGCCCCGGGGGCCGGATCGCCGCCGTCACGGCTCGGGTCTCTTCCAGCCGTTGTCGATAAAGGCGCGCGCCTCGCCGAGCGCCCGCAGGGCCGTTTCCGACTGCAGCTCCGCCCGCTGCTGCTGAATCAGGTACTCCTGCCATTGGGGAAAGCGGGCCAGCATGGTGGCGGCGAGGGTCGGCGGCTGCTGCGGCGGGCCGAGCAGCGGCGGATCGAGCCGGCAGTAGCGGTCCTGCAGCAGCACCTCACACGCGTGGACCGACGTCTCGGTGGGCGCGTCGATCGCGATATCCCAGAAGGGGGGCCACATCTGACCGCGCGGCGGGTTGGTGGGCAGCGAGTTGAAGAGCATCGAGCCGAGGTTGAAGTGGTTCTGCCAGTAGGACGGCACCTTCGCCGCCACGCCCAGGGAGAGGACCCGGATGAACTGCAGGACGCCCAGGTCGGGCAGCCGGCTGAGGCTAGCGACCGCCTCATGCACGGCCTCGCCGATTTTCTCGGCCAGGTGAGGGACGCCCTCGGCGCGCGCCATGGCGCCGAAGGACGGAACGGGCGAGTCGTCCCGGCGCAGCTTCTTGATCACTTCCATGAGCGCCGCGCGGGCCGGGTCCGGGTCCGAGGTTCCGCCGTCGCCGAGGCCCCATCTGATAGGCCTGAGCCCGGTAGGCGCGGCCGCCGCGTAGGCGACTTTGTAGACCTCGATGTCGCGATCGGGGTTATCGGCCGGATAGTTGGTGAAGACCTTGGGACGCCAGCCCGAAGACATACCTCCGTCGCGCCCGGCCCAGTTGAACGACATGATGATCACGCGGTTCGGCAGATCGCCCAGCCGGCGATTTCCGAAGTGCGCCTGGAGCATCTCCGTATAGCGTTTGCTGCCGAACCAGGCGGTCATGCCCGACCACGAGAGCATCCAGTCCAGCGGGTTGTCGGGACCGGCAAAGGTGCCGCGATCCTGCCAGAAGCGCTGAAGCTCGCCCGCGAGCACGTACTCCCGCGGGTTGCTCTCCTTGGCCATCAATAGAGCGTTGAGAGCGCCCGCCGAGGTGCCGGCGTAGGCCCAGGGCGCCCCCGGCTGGTCCTGGGGCTGCGGCAGACTCCCGGCATCCTTGGCGCCCCGGGCCTCCTCGGCCTCACCCTGGGGATCGGCGCTTTCTTCGGACTGGGCGGTGGACCGCCAGGGCAGGAGGAAGCTGTCGTTGGTCTCGCACAGCTCGCGCAGCATGCAGGCCGTGGTGTAGCCGTAGATGCCGCCGCCGTCGAGGCTCAGGAGGCGGATGGCGATGTCTTCGCCAAACGGCAGCGGCTCGTCGAGACCGATGGGAAGCGGCGGCAGTTTCGGCGGGTCTGGCGGGAATTTCGGGGGTCGCGGCGGGAGCGGCGGCTGCATGGGGAGGTCCTCCGATCAGAAAGTGGGCGGCGCGTCGCTGACCCGCTCCCGCGCCTGGCGCAGGCTCGTGGTCAGCTGGGCGGCGAGATCGCGCACGTGGGGCTCGGTCAATAGCGTCGTGTGGTTGCCGCCGATCACGTGCACCTAGATCTCGCGGGTGCACAGCGTCCACCAGCCGAGGGTGCGATCGGTGGGGGAGGAGGTGTCGGCGGTGAGAAAGAGGGTCATGCCGCCTTCGAAGGGGCGGGGCACGTAGCGGGCGGCGGCGAGGGTGTTGGCGGCGGCGGACTGCTGCAGGAGGGTTCCTGCCGCCTGGCTGAAGGCCATCCTCTGGCGTTCGTCGAGGCCGGTATCGCGCTGGGTCTTGGCGTGGGAGGCCCAGAGATCGCTCATGAACTCGAGGCCCTGGGCCATCAGCGGCGCCGCCACCGAGGGCGGCGCCGAGGTGCCGAGCATGCCCAGGAAGGCGATCTTCTGCCCGGCGGCCCTGAGCTGCCGGGCGATCTCGAAAGCGGCCCAGCCGCCGAAGCTGTAGCCCCCCAGATAGTAGGGGCCTACGGGCTGCAGGCGGCGGATGGTGCGCACGTAGCTGGCGGCCATCTCGGGCACGGTCTCAGGGGCCTCAGCGCCGTGAAGAGCGGGGGACTGCAGGCCGTAGAGGGGCTGCTCGCGATCGAGGTGCAGCGCCAGCTGGTGGTACGGAAAGGCCGAGCCGAAAATCGGCGCCACCAGAAAGAGGGGCGGGTAGCTGCCGCTCTTCTTGAGCGCGATCACGGGCTCGGAGGCTCCGGGTCCGCCCGCCGCCGGGTCGGGGCCCGCGTGGCCAGGCGGCTCGTCGCCGGCCGGTCCGGCGCCGGGCTCGCCGCCTGCGGGGCCTTCCTTCGCGGGCTGCTCCGGGTCCTGAGCGGGATCTCCCGGGACCTCCGGCTCGCCATCCTGGGCCCAGGGCGGCGCCTGGCCCGCCGAGGGATCAAAGCCTCCCGGCCAGCCGCGCCAGGCCCCGGCCTGGCTGAGCCCGTTGGCCCACGGGTTCACCGGCCGATCGCCGCCCGGCGGCTCGACGGGGGAGAAGGACGCCCAGGGGTTTGGCGCATTGGCGGCCCCGGCGCCGGGCGGCGTGACCGGCGGGAAGCCGCCGCCCGCGGGTCCGCCGCCAAAGCCCGCGGGTCCGCCGCCGAAGCCTTCAGGGCCGCCGCCGGCCATGCCGCTCGCCCAGGAGCGCCAGGTCTCCCAGGCCTGGGCGAAGGGGTTGGTGGGCGGCTCGGGTTCGCCGGGGTCGGGGCCGTCGCTCTGGGCGCTGGGCTCCGCCTCATCGGCGGCGGCGTCCGGGCTCCGGTCCTCCCCGGGCTGCTCCGGCTCGTCGTCGCCGAGAAACTCCTCGGCCTTCGCCTTGAGAGAGGCCGCGGCGGATTCCGCCTCGGCCTGGAGCTTCTCGTAAAGCTCCCGGCGCTTGGCCGACAGCCCGCCCAAACGCTCGTCGGGCGTCTTCTCGTCGTCGGGCCCGTTCTCCGGGGCCTCGATATGCGCTTCGTCCTTGTTTTTCACAGAGGTTTCCGCCACTGGAAGAGGAGGTAGATCTGAGCGCCGTTCTCCATGCCATTGTAGAGGCGGGAGCCGGGCACGGCCAGAAAGTTACCCATGATGTCTTGGCTATTGCCGGTGAACAGGCGGGCGTTCTTGCCCGCGATGTCGTCGCAGCTGAGCAGCACATTGCTGGTGATGTCGCGCCGGCGGAGCAGCTCGAAGCCGGTTTCGCGGAGCGCTTCCTCCAGCTCCCGCATGCGCACCACCGGCCACACGTCGGTGTAGCAGAAGTGGCCGCCGGGCTCGAGCACGCGGTAGACCTCGCGGTAGAAGCTGCGGATATCGGGGTAGCAGTGCGAGCTCTCGAGGTTGGTGACCACCGTCATCGAGCCGTCCTCGAACGGCAGCCGCTCCGAGTCTCCGTGCACGAAAAAGGTTTCGGAGTCGCCGTGGCGCGAGGTGCAGAAGGCGACCGCCGCCGCCGAGAGGTCGAGGCCCACGGCGCGACCGACCTCGAAGAAATCTCGAAAGACGCTGATCGTGCCGCCGCGGCCGCAGGCCACGTCGAGCACTCGGTCGCGCGGCGAGAGCGGGGTGTCGGCGATCACCTCGAGCACCAGGCGGGTGGCGTTCTTGTTGAGGTGGATCTCCGGCAGCTCGACCGCCGAGAAGCTCGGCAGATGGTTGGGTACATAGCCCCAGTTGAGAAAAACCGAGTGGCTGCCGAACTCGGTGGCGCCGAGCTGGGCGGTCACCATGTTGTAGAGACCCTGGACGTCGCCCTTATCCGGGAAAACGCCGGGCTCGAGGCTGAAATAGCGGTCCTCCACGATGCGGGCCGGGGCGGAGGAGGCCGAGGCCTCGGGCGTCGAGGGCACGGCGGCTTTTGGGGCCCGGGCGCTCTTCGCGGCCGCGTCCCGGCGGCCGAGCAGCTCTAAAAGGCGCCGCTTCTCCGGCGTGAGATTCGCCATCCTCTCGTCGAGATCCTTCACGGCGCGCCCTCCACGGGTGCCCCCTCGGGCTCCAGCTCCTCGGCCTCCAGCTCGGCCAGC
>JBCCLG010000266.1:0-7087 GCA_039027015.1 Acidobacteriota bacterium
CGAGCAGGCGCGCGGACAGGAGCTTGACCCGCGCTCGGACCTCTTCGCCCTCGGCAGTCTGCTCTACGAGATGGTCACCGGCAGCTCCGCCTTCCAGGCCGGCTCGCCGGTGGCCACCATGACCCGGGTCTGCGACCACCACCCGACGCCGGCCCACCTGGTGGAGTCGCGGGTGCCCCGGGCGGTGTCGGCGCTGATCGCCCGGCTGATGGCCAAGAAGCGGGACGACAGGCCCGCGGACGCGCGCCAGGCCGCGGCGGCGATCCGGCGCACCCTCGGCGGCCTGGAGGCCGCGCCCAAGGTGCCGTGGACCGCCCTTTTGGCGGCCACCGCCGGCGTTCTGCTGGTCGCCTGGGCGGCCTCCTCCCTGCGCTCCCGCGAGAGCCAGGACGCCGGCGGCGGCGCTCCCGGCGCGGCGGCCGCCGCAGGCAGCGTCCAGGATTCCGGCGGCGCCGAGGCCCGGCCGCTCGGCGAAATCGAACCGCTGCTCAGCCAGGCGCAGCGGCTGCGGGCGCTCCCCGGAGCCGGCGACGACGAGCTTCGAGAGGCGCGGCGCCTGGCCTACGACGGCCTGAGCGCCCTCGACCCTCCCTGGATACCGGGCGGGCAGGACCGGCAACAACGCCTCGAGCTGGCCATCGAGGCGTGCGCTCTTCTGGCCGAAGTCGACCGGCGCGAGGGCTTTCCGGAGGCCGCGGAGCAGTGGACGCGCCTGGCCCGCGAATGGATCGAAGAAGTGGAGTCCGTCGACGCGCGCTCGAGGCTCGAGCACCTTCTCGAGGCCGCCGCCGCAGAAAACCCCGTGGGAGAGAAACCGTGAACGCCCGTCGTCATCATCAGCAGCAGCCGCAGCGGCACCGATCGCTGGATCCCAAAACCTTTCGCGCGAGCGCCGCCCTGACTCTGGCCGCCCTGCTCGTGCCGCTGGCGTGGGGGCCCGCCGCGGCTGCCGAGGAGCCTTCAGCCGAGCTGACCGTGGAGTCCGAGCGGCCCGAGCGCGGGCACTACAGGCTCCGCGCCGAGCGCCGGGTTCAGGCGTCTCCCGAACAGCTGCTCGCCATGCTGACCGACTTCGAGGAGCACTGCGAGGAGGGCTGCCGCTACCCGCTGCCGAGCCTCGAGCGCGTCGAGATCCTCGAGCAGAGCGAGGAAGGCGCCCTCACCTGGACTCGGGTCGACGACGTGATGGACGCGCACTACTTCACCCGCGCCACGGTGAGCCGGGAGAGCGCCCCGGCCGGCGAGATCGTGCGCCTGCAGCTCGACTTTCTCGCGGAGGACGAGCTAGGCGATCTGGTGACGAAAGAGCGTCCCCACGATCCGTTCTTCTACCAGCAGTCGGTCGCCTGGGCCCTCGAGCCGGCGGAAGACGGAGGCACCCGGGCGAGCGTCACCATGGAGATGCGCTCGCGCAAATTCCTGATCAACCTGGCGCCGAAAAAAGTGCTGGCGGGCTCGCGCAGCTACCTCGAGCGGGTCTTCGGCCACCTCGAGAGCCTGGGCGCGGAGGCGCCGGAGCCCCCGGAGGGCGACTCGACGCCGGGGTCGCCGGAGGGCGACTAGTCGCAGTCGCACTCCTCATCGGCCTCGGGCTCCTCTCGAGGAGCGTCGGCCTCGAGCTTCGGCTTGACGCGCACCACGGGGGTGAAACGCTCCCGAACTCCCGACATGGAGATGCTCTCCACGTAGTAAAAGTAGGCCTTCTTCGGGTCGATGGTGTCGTCGACGAATTCATACCTCTGAGGCTCGTCGACGGTTCCCGCGCCCTCCACCGGATCGGCGGTCAGGCGCGTGAAGGGACCGTCCTCGGCCTCGGCCCGGAAAACGTCAAAGCCGAAGTTGTCTACCTCGCTGGCCGTCGCCCACTTGATCGTGTTGGTGTAGGTCTCGGGCTCGGCGGCCGTCTCCTCGGCGCCGAGGGGCGCGGCCGCGAGGGCCCAGAGACCCAGGGCCCCAAAACCCAGGGCGAAAAGGCCCAAGGTCCGGGCGGTGGCGAGGGAAAGCGCGCGGGCGGCGGTTCGGGCGGGCTGGCGTCGCATCATTCGAGGGGCTCCGTCTTCTCATCAAGGGGGCGAGGGCGTTCAGCGCGGATCCTAACGCGAGAGGGCGGGCCGCGCGGCTCGCCCGATTCCTCTCTTCAGGCTATTCTCTTTGCACTTTCCAAGAGATCTCTCTCCTGCTCGCAATCCGCGGTGAAGGGATCCTGCGCTCGCGAGGTAGCCATGCGATTTTACGCGGACCTTCACATCCACTCGAAGTACTCCAGGGCCACCAGCCGCACCTGCGACCTCGAGCATCTGACGCTCTGGGCCAAGAGAAAGGGAATCCGGGTGGTGGCCACCGGCGACTTCACCCACCCGGCGTGGTGGCAGGAAATCCAGGAGAAGCTGGTGGCCGCCGAGCCGGGCCTGTACAGGCTGCGCGACGACCTGGAGCGCGAGGTCGACGCCCAGCTGCCCGTCTCCTGCCGTCGGCCCGTGCGCTTTCTGCTCGAGGTCGAGATCTCGACGATCTATAAAAAGGGCGACAAGACCCGCAAGGTCCATCACCTGATCTACGCCGCCCACCTCGAGACCGCCGGCCGCTTTCGCGATCGGCTCGGATCGATCGGCAACATCAAGTCTGACGGGCGGCCGATCCTCGGGCTCGACTCGCGCCACCTGCTGGAGATCACCCTCGAGTCCGGCGACGACGCCTACCTGGTGCCCGCGCACATCTGGACGCCCTGGTTCTCCGCCATGGGCTCCAAATCCGGCTTCGACTCGATCGCCGACTGCTACGGAGACCTCTCGGACCACATCTTCGCCGTCGAGACCGGCCTCTCCTCGGACCCGCCCATGAACTGGCGGGTCTCGGACCTCGACCGCTACACCCTGGTCTCGAATTCCGACGCCCACTCGCCGCCCATGCTCGGCCGCGAGGCCTGCGTCTTTGAAACCGAGGTGGACTACTTCGCGATTCGCCGCGCCCTCGAGACCCGGGAGGGCTGGGGCGGCACCGTGGAGTTCTTCCCCGAGGAGGGCAAGTACCACCTCGACGGCCACCGCGCCTGCGGCGTGCGCCTCGAGCCCGAGGAGACGCGGCGCAGCGAAGGCCTATGCCCCAAATGCGGCCGGCCCGTGACCGTCGGCGTGCTGCACCGCGTGGAGGAGCTGGCCGACCGACCGGGGGGCTACGAGCCCGACTCGCCGCCCGCCTTCAACAGCCTGGTGCCCCTGCCCGAGATCGTCAGCGAGCTGCAGGGCACCGGCCCCAAGAGCAAGGCCGTTCAGGGCCGGGTGGCCGCGCTCACCGCCAGGCTGGGCCCGGAGCTCGAGATCCTCGAGAGCATGCCGATCGAGGACGTGCGGCGGCAGAGCGATCCGCTGATGGCCGAGGCCGTCACGCGGCTGCGCGAGGGCAGGATCCGCGCCGACGGCGGCTTTGACGGCGAATACGGCGTGATCCGCCTCTTCGAGGTCGACGAGATCGTGCCTCAGCTCACCCTCGCGCCCCTCTTCGGCGCCGACTTCATCGAGCCGCCGGCCCCAAAGCCCAAACTCGAGGAGTCCAGACCGGAGAAGTCTAGAGCTGAGGAGCCCAGGACCGAGAAGCCGTCGCTGGAGAAGGCGAGTCCGCCGCCGCAGGAGGAAGAGGCCGAGATGCCGCTTCTCGACCGCCTCGACGCCGATCAGCGGCCGGCGGCCGAGGCCCTCGGCGGCGCGATCCTCATTCTCGCCGGGCCCGGATCGGGCAAGACCCGCACCCTCACCCACCGCCTGGCCCACATGGTGGAGAGCGGCATTCCCGCCGAGCACATTCTGGCCCTGACTTTCACCCGCCAGGCGGCCGCGGAAATGCACGAGCGCGTTCTCGCGCTGCTCGGGGGCGCCTCCACCGGGCTCAGCGTCACCACCTTCCACGGCCTCGGCCACCTGCTGCTGCGCCGCCACGCCGCCGAGGCCGGCCTGCCGACGGACTTTGAGATCGCCGACGACGCGGCGCGCTGGGGCCTGGTGGAGCAGCGCTTCGGCGTCTCGAGAAGCGCGGCGCGCCGGGCCTGCGAGGCGTGGACCCTGGAGCGCCGAACGGGAAAGAAATGGGAGGTCGAGACGCCGGAGATCGACACGCCCGCCAGCCTCGCCGACTACCGCTCGATGCTGGCCGCAGAAGGCCTGGTCGACCTCGACGATCTGGTGGCCAGACCGGTCGAGCTGCTCGACGAGCGCCCCGAGCTGGCCGAGCGGCTGCGGGCGCGCTATCGCCACGTGTCGGTGGATGAGTATCAGGACGTCGATCCCCTGCAGTACCGCCTGCTGCGCCACCTCGCGCCCCCGGGCTTCGACTCCGAAGTCGCCGCGGAAGGGGGCTCGGGCGCCGCCGGCGCCAGGAGCCTGTGCGCCATCGGCGATCCCGACCAGTCGATCTACCGCTTCCGCGGCGCCGACGTCGGCTTTTTTCTGCGCTTCCAGCGCGACTACGCCAGCGGCCGGGTTCTGGAGCTGGGCCGCAACTACCGCTCCCAGCGGGCGGTGGTTGAGGCCGCCGCGGCGGTGATCCGGCCGAGCAGCCTGGTGCCCGGCCGACGCTTTGAGCCGGTCAGCTCGCGCTCCCGGCCCCTCGAGCTGCACACCGCGAGAAGCGAGGCGGCCGAGGCCGAATTCGTGACTCACGCCATCGAGGAGGCCCTCGGCGGCACGTCCTATTTCTCTTTCGACAGCGGCCGGGTCGACGATCGCGGCCCGGGCGAGGATCTTTCCTTCGAGGACATCGCGATTTTGGTGCGCACCAAGGCCCAGGCCGCTCCCTTTCTCGAGGCCTTCGAGAGGGCGGGCCTGCCGGTGCAGCACCGCACCCACCGGCGGCTGATGGAGGACGACGGCGTCCGCCTCCTGGTGCACGAGCTGCACCTCGCCCTGGAGTCAGGCCAGCACCCCGCGACGGGCGGCGGCCCGGGCACCCGCGACGCCCTGCGCTCGGCCATCGAGGCCGCGCCCGAGGGCGAGAGGGCGATGCTCGAGGCCGCCCTCGAGCTGCTCGAGCCGCTCGTCGCGCGCGCCGGCGAGAGCCCTCGGGCGTTTCTTGCCGCGCTTCAAACCGGAGCCGAGGTCGACGCCTGGGATCCGCGGGCCGAGCGTCTCTCCCTGCTCACCCTGCACGCCGCCAAGGGCCTCGAGTTTCCCGTGGTCTTTCTGGCCGGCTGCGACGACGGTCTGCTGCCCTTGACCTGGCCCGGCGGCGAGGTCGACGTGGCCGAGGAGAGGCGCCTCTTCTTCGTCGGCATGACGCGGGCGAAAGAGCGCCTGGTGCTCACCCGCTCGGCGCGGCGCGCCTGGCGCGGCGAGGTGAGGGAGCCGGGGCCCTCGCCCTTTCTAAGCGATCTGCCGCGGCAGCTCACCCGCCTGCGCAGCCACATAGGCCCCGGCAGGCGGCGCGCCGCGGCGCCGAGGGCCCGCCAGCTGAGCCTGCTGCCGCCTTCCTGAAGGGCGCGGCGGGCTCAGCGGTCGAGGCGGGCCGGCGGCCGGGAGTCGCCGAAGCCGAGAACCGTTCCCGGCGGATCGTCGATCGGTCCCTGCTCGCCGTGGCGCAGGTAGAGCTCGCACTGAAAGCCGGGCAGCAGGGTCCAGTTGACGTGGGCGACACGCAGCTTGAGGCGCCGGATCAGGCGCAGGAAGTAGCCCCAGTCGTAGTAGACCGCCTGGCTCGGGTCGTGGTCGTTCACGAAGAGGGTGTTCTGCTGCTCGGAGAGCACCGGAAACCACTCGCGGTTGAAGAAAAACCAGGTGGTGCGCAGCACGCCGCGCTCGCCGATCATGCGCAGGCACTCTTCGAGGTAGAACTCGGTCTGCCGCTCGTAGAGGTGGGTGAACACCGAGTGGGCGTTGACCATGGTGAAGTCCGAGCCGTATTGCCGGATCGGCAGGGTGTCGCGGCGCGTGTTGCCGGGGGCGTAGGTCGGGCTCCAGACGTCGTGGTGGTCGAAGAGGACCTCGACTCCGGGCCGCTCGAGGTTCTCCTGGCACCAGCGGATCATGCCCGGATGCACGTCGATGCCGACGTAGCGCTCCGGGGGCTCGCTCTGCAGCAGCAGCTGGCGGGCGTTGCGGCCGCAGCCGCAGCCGAAGTCAAAAATCCTCCGGTAGGCCTCGCCGGGCTCGAGCCCGTCGATGTCGAGATCGCCCCAAATCCGCTCGCCGCTCGGGTTATCGAAAACGTCGGTTTCGGTCGGCCCGACGATGGTGCGCAGCTCGAGGGGCGGAAAGGGCAGATCGGGACGGTCACCGAGGGCGCCCACGTCGCCGAAGCTGGGCGCCGGGGCGGTTGCCGCTTTGACGCGGCCGGTCATCGAATGGAACATCGAGCCGAGACGTTTTTTCATGGCGGCAGATCACCTGCGGATGCTGAGGGGAGACTTCGAGATGGGAAGCGGCCGGCTGGCCGGCAGCCGGAGAATAGTGCCCGGCGCTCGGGAAGGCAACGCCGGCCGCCCGGGCGCTCCGCCCTCCCCGCCTTCTCAGGGCGCGCAGAGAGCGAGCACCGGCGCGATGTCGGTAGGGCTCGGTCCGCCGTCGGGCCTCTTGACCCGCACGGGCCACACCGCGCGCTCGGCCGCCTCCGGCGAGGCGCGGTAGAGGGCGCACAGCCGCTCCACGTTGCCGGCGAATGCCGGGCCCTCGCGGATCAGAACGGCGGCCAGCGGATCGACCCACGCCAGCCGCCAGCGGCCGGCGTCGGGGCTCGGCAGGCGCAGCACGTCGCGGGTGGACTGCACCAGGACCTCGACGCCATAGCGCCCGTAGAGCGCCTCGATGTCCGCCGGCGATCCCGCGCGCCGGTAGAGGCGAGGGTAGTCGGCCATGGCCTCCTCACCCGCGAGAATCCATCGGCCGTCGGCAAAGACGCGCTGCGCCGGAGCGCGTCGATAGCCCAGGTAGCCGCCCCAGTTGATGTCGTGAAAGAGACGTCCCTCAAGGTCGGCTGCAGCCACAAAATCCGCCGCCTGCTCCGGGAACCGGCCGGCTCGCAGGGCCCGCGGATCGAGCGCGTGGGGAAGGGCGAGGAAGGCGGCGGCCAGCGCGCCTGCCGCGGCCGCCGCCAGCGCGCCGCG
>JBCCLG010000267.1:0-7080 GCA_039027015.1 Acidobacteriota bacterium
GCCAGCGCGGCGATCTCCGGAAGACCCGGCGACTCCCCGGCGGCGCTCTCCAGCTCTTTGGCCAGCGCCTCGTAGGGCTCGGCGCCGGTCACGGAGGTCGAGAGAAGAAGGGTCAGCTGCTCCACCAAGTCCCGCGCCTGCCGCCCCGTCTGGGGCTGGCTCTCGAACGACGCGAGCAGCCGTCGCCTCTCCTCGGCGCTGAGGGGGGGCAGAGTCTCGGCCGCCAGGAGACGCTCGCGCAGACGCTGCCACGGCCCCCCCGGCGCCCAGAGATCCGCCGCCGGGGAGAGGTCCCCCAGGGCGAGCTCCCGGGAGAAGCCCGAGCGCGCTGCTTCGATCGTGCCGAGGCTCGGCGGCGCGGCGCGGCGGGGGGGGGCGGAGGCTTCCCGGGAGAGAGTTCTCTCGGCAGAATCCCGCGCTTCGGTTGCCGGCTCCTCGCGGGCCTCCCGGGGAACCGCGGCTCTCAGCAGCGGACGATCGGTCGGCCGATCTTCCGCGGCGATCCCGGATTTCTCGGGAGCCCCCGGAGGGTTTGAGTCCCGCAGGATCTCGCCGCCGCTCTCTCCGGGGGGCTCAGAGCGCGCCTCGGCCTCCTCGAGGACCTCGAGGACTGCCGGGGCCGCGAGATCCTCCGGGGCCGCAAGATCCTCCGGGGCCGCAAGATCCTCCGGAGCCGCGAGATCCTCCGGGGCCGCAAGATCCTCCGGGGCCGCGACATCCGCCGAAGGCTCCGACGCCGCCGGGATTTCAGTCTCCACGGCAGGCCGCTCGGAGGCCGCCTCCTGCCGCGGGCTAGACGGGGCCTGCGCGCTCTCGGGGGCGCCGCCGGGCTCCAAAACGCGCGCGCTCCGCAGGGTGAGAAACGCCAGGCCCGCGGCCAGGATCAGGCCGGCGGCGAGCGCCAGCACGCGCGGCGGGCGGCGAGCCGGGGCGTTCGGAATCTCAGCCTTGATGCTCTGCGCCAGCCCTTCGGGCGGCTCGAGGTCGAAGCCGCCCTCGGCCGAGCCGCGCAGAAGATCGTCGAGCTCGGCAAGATCCTTTTCGTCGCCCGGCGTTTCGCCGCGTTCTCTGAAGCGCTCGCCGCTCATGCCGCCGCCCCCTCTTCGAGCACGCCGCGCAGGCGCTCGCGGGCCGTTTTAAGGCGCTTGCGGATCGCGGCGCCCGTCACGCCCTCGAGCTGCGCGATGTCTTTGACCTCCATATCCGCCCAATAGTAGGCGCTGAGGGTAAAACGGAGATCTTCCGGAAGATCGATCACCGCCCTCCTGAGCCGGGCGGCCCGCCGGCGCTGGCTCAGGCTCGCCTCGGGATCGTCGGCGCTCGAGACGAGCCGCTCCGCCTGCTCCGGCTCGAGGGGGTCGACCGGCTTGGGGCGACGCACGTGGTTGAGAAAAGTCGTGTAGGCGATGCGGTAGAGCCAGGTCGCGAAGCGGGCGCGGCCGTCGAAAGAGGCGAATCCCTTAAAAGCCCTGCGGTAGGTCTCCTGGGTTAGATCGGCCGCCAGCTCGCGGTCGCCGCCGGTCATCTTGACCAGGGCCGCGAAGGTCTGGCCGTAGGTCTGATCGACCAGCTGCTCGGCGGCCCTCCTCTCGCCGCGGGTCCACCGCGCGATCAGGGCCTGTTCTTCGTTCCGCTCCATCATCGAATCTTCGCTCCGAGCCGCCGCCCCCCTCCCGCCGCGAGTGGCCGAGGGCGCGCGGGGCGCGGGGCGGTCGTCGTCGCCCCATGGTACCGGGGCGCCGGTGGTGGAGCGGGGCACCTCGGCGGCGAGGCAGGTCGTTGCGGGGGCCATCGAGCGTTTTGACACCGGCGAGGGCGAAAACGCAACCGAGACTTCGAATGCTGCGCTGCGGCGCGCCGCCGCAGCGCCGACGGCGGGCCCACTCAGGAACCTTTTCCTGCCGTTTCGCAACGATCACGCCGCGCGATGACGCGGCTCTTGCCGCAGCTTGACAACGCGGATCGCCCTGCGAAATACTGTGCTACCGACCGGTAAGTAATGGCCTCTTCGCCCTCCGCGGCTCGTCTGGCCAGCAGCTTAGACACTCCGATCTGACCCCAGCACACGCCCGACAACCCGGGCTCCTCCGGCCGGCACCCGCACCCACCACCACCCACGATGCCCGCAGAAACCGCCGAACTCCCAGACACGCTCTCGGTGCCCGAAAACGCCGAGGCCGACGCTGCCCGGGCCGACACGGCGGGCTCCGCCAAGCGGCCCCGCAAGGCGGCCCTGTACGACGACGAGCGCGCCGGTCGCATCTACCGCGTCGCCGCGCAGATCATCTACGAGAAGGGTTTTGCCGCCACGTCGATGAACGAGATCGCCGAGGCCGTGGAGCTGACCAAGCCGGGACTGTATTACTACGTCAAGGGCAAGAAAGAGCTGCTCTTCGCGATCATGAGCTTCGCGATGGACCTGCTCGACGTCAAAGTGGTGGAGCCGGCGCTCGAGATTCACGACGCGGCGGAGCGCCTGCGCTGCATCGTCGCCGAGCACGCCCGGCTGCTGACCCACGACGCGGGCGCCCTGGCGATCCTGATCGACGAGGTCGGCGGACTCTCGGAACCCCAGCGCACGGCGATCACGGCGCGCAAGCGGGCCTATTTCGACTTCATCCGGGAAACCCTCGACAGCCTGCAGAGCGAGAATCGCCTGCACGGCGTGGACACCACCACCGCGACCTTCAGCCTGCTGGGCATGGTGATGTGGCTCTCCCGCTGGTACCAGACCCAGGGCCGCATGTCGGGCGACACCGTGGTGCGGGATCTCACGGAGATCGCGCTGCGCAGCGTGGTGCGAGAGCCGGACGCCGGCGCTCTCGATGCCCTGGTGCAGGCCCCGGTTCAATAGCCCCACTTGATCCCGACCTCCTTCTTGAAACCGCAGCGAACCCTGAAACCCACGATCCGAAACCACTCCATCCAAACCGCCTAGATCCAAACCGCCTAGATCCGAACCCATACGACTTTCTCCTCTCCGCAGAGAGGAGCGCGCGAGCGGCGACGTCGCGGCCTCCGGCGCCGCATCTCCGCCGCACGACCTCAGTTAGCAAGGAGTCACTCCATGAGCCAGAAGCCGCACGTCACCGAACAAGAGGCGATGGAAGTCGCAGAGGCCTCCCGCCAGACCGACTGGAAACAGCCGAGCTTCATGCGCGAGCTGTTCCTGGGCAACTTCCGCGCCGATCTCCTCCATCCCTTCCCGCTCGACCAGGAGGAGCGCCCGGAGTTCACCGCCTTCTACAACGCCCTGCGCGAGTTCCTCGTCGAGCACGTGGACTCCGAGCAGATCGACGCCACCGGCGAGTACCCGGAAGACGTGGTCGACGGCCTGCGCAAGCTCGGCGCCTTCGGCATGAAGATCCCGAAGGAGTACGGCGGCCTCGGCTTCGATCAGGTCGAGTACGGCAAGGCCATGGAGCTGCTCGGCGCCATGGACGGCAACCTCTCGGCCCTGCTCTCGGCCCACCAGTCGATCGGCGTGCCGCAGCCCCTCAAGCTTTTCGGCACCAAGGAGCAGAAGGAGAAGTATCTGCCGCGCTGCGCCAAGGGCGAGATCTCCGCCTTCGCCCTCACCGAGGCCGAGGTCGGCTCCGACCCCGCCCGCATGCTGACCTCCTACGAGCTGTCCGAGGACGGCGAGCACTACATCCTCGACGGCCGCAAGCTGTGGTGCACCAACGGCCTGCTGGCCGGCATGCTGGTGGTCATGGCGCGCGAGAAGAGCTCCAAGAAAACCATCAGCGCCTTCGTGGTGGAGACGGATTGGGAAGGCGTCAAGGTCGAGAACCGCTGCCACTTCATGGGCCTGCGCGCCCTGGCCAACGCGGTGATCAGCTTCACCGACGTCAAGGTACCGGTCGGCAACCTGATCGGCAAGGAAGGCCGCGGTCTCAAGATCGCCCTCACCACCCTGAACGACGGCCGCCTGTCGATCCCCAACAGCTCGGTCGGCGCCGCCAAGCAGGCCCTGCGCATCTGCCGTGAGTGGTCCAAGGATCGCGTCCAGTGGGGCAAGCCGGTCGGCAAGCACGAGGCGATCTCCCACAAGATCGCCGACATGGCGGCCACCACCTTCGCCATGGAGTCGGTCGCCAAGCTGGCCACCCAGATGTCCACCCGCGGCAACGTCGACATCCGCCTCGAGGCGGCGGCGGCCAAAGAGTGGATCACCTGCAACACCTGGGAGATCATCGACGACACGATGCAGATCCGCGGCGGCCGCGGCTACGAGACCTTCATCTCCCTGCGCGACCGCGGCGATAAGGCGGAGCCCGTGGAGCGCATGATGCGCGACTACCGCATCAACAAGATCTTCGAGGGCTCGAGCGAGATCATGCACCTGATCATGGCCCGCGAGGCCGTGGATAAGCACCTGTCGGTGGCCGGCTCGATGATCGACCCGCGCAAGACGGTGGGCGAGAAGGCCCAGGCCCTGCCGGAGATCGCCGCCTTCTACGCCTCGTGGTACCCGACCCTCTGGGTCAACAAGGGCAAGACCTTCAGCGAGTTCGGCAGCCTCGCCGGCCACATGCCCTTCGTTGAGCGCAACGCCCGCCGCCTGGCCCGCTCGGTCTTCCACGGCATGATGGTGCACCAGGCGCGCATGCAGGACCGCCAGGCCTTCCTCTTCCGCCTGGTCGACGTCGGCAACGAGCTGCTGGCCATGGCCGCCGCGGTCAGCCGCGCCCAGGCGATGACCGCCGAGGGCCGGCCCAACGCCGAGCGCGCCACCGAGCTGGCGGACCTCTTCTGCCGCCAGGCTCGCCGCAAGGTGAAGCGCCTGTTCATCGACCTGTGGGCCAACGACGACGGACGCAAGTACCGCGTGGCCGTCAACGTGCTCAAGGGCAAGCATCGCTGGCTCGAGGAGACCGTGGAGAACCTGCACCAGGTCGTCCACACCCTGGAGCGGGAGGAGCAGGAGGCCCCGGCCGAGGAGAAGGTCGCCGCGGGCGGCTGATCTCGCGCCCCGAATCCAGCCTGAACGGATTCGGCCAGACGGCCCGCTTCGGCGGGCCGTTTTCTTTTGGTTGCGGCTTGATACCCTTGCGGGCACTCTCCTGTTGCGGCCCGACCGAGGGAATTTTCAGCCGGAACCGGGAGCCCGATCGGCCGCTGGAGAGTCTTTGACAGGCCAGAAAGGCGAAACGTTTCGCATGCGCAGATCACTGAATCTGCACACCGCCAAAAATCGCCGCCTCCTTGAGGGGTCCCCCGCGGATCCCGGAGCCGGCCGGCAGCCTCGGAGCACCCCATGCCGACCCCCCGCACTCAGGACGAGACCCTCGAGTGGTCCGGTGACCCGCCGGATCCCCTCGGCGGCGCGAGCTTTGCCGCCGGCGACGTGGTCGCCGAGCGGTATCGCATCGTGCGCTTCGTGGCGGCGGGCGGGGTCGGCGAGGTCTACGAGGCGCGGGATCAGGAGCTCGATCAGCAGGTGGCCCTCAAAACCCTGCGCCGCAGCCGGGTTTCGGACCGCGACGTGGTCGAACGCCTGAAGCGCGAGATCCAGCTGGCGCGGCAGGTCACCCACCCGAACGTCTGCCGACTCTACGAGTTCGGGCACCACGAGTCGGACGGCCAGCGTCTGCTCTTCTTGACCATGGAGCTGCTCGACGGCGAGAGCCTGTGGGAGCGCGTGCAGCGCGGCGCCCTCAGCACCGAGGCCGCCCTGCCGCTGGTGCGCCAGATGGCGGCCGGTCTCGACGCCGCTCATCGCGCCGGGGTGGTGCACCGCGACTTCAAAAGCAGCAACGTGATGCTGGTGCAGGCCGAGGGCGACGCCGAGCCGCGCGCCGTGATCACCGACTTCGGCCTCGCCCGGTCGGTCGACGACCTGCCGGATAAGCGCCTGACCAGCCACGACATGCGCGTCGGCACCCCCGCCTACATGGCGCCCGAGCAGGTGCAGGGCCTCGAGGCGACCGCGCTGTCCGATATCTACGCCCTCGGCGTCGTGCTTTTCGAGATGCTGACCGGCAGGCTTCCCTTCGAGGGCAACCCCCTGGCCAGCGCCTACCAGCGCCTGACCAAGCCTCCCTCCTCCCCCAGCCTCTACGTTCCCGACCTCGACAGCCGGTGGGAGCACGGCATCCTGCGCTGCCTGCAGCGCGAGCCCGAGCGGCGCTTTCAGCACGCGACCGAGCTGGCCGAGGCGCTCGACCCGCAAACTCCTACTCCCCTGCTCCAGAGGCTGCCGAGCTGGACGCCCGGGGCGGCCGTTCTGCTCCTGGTGCTGGCGGTCTTCGGCGGCCTTGAGCTGCAGCGAATCCTGCGCGGCGAGGGCTCGCCGCCGGCCCTCGCCGGCTCAGGAGACGGCCTGGCGCCGAGCGCCGGGGCAGAACCGGTGCGGGTTCAGGAGCGCCGCTCGGTAGCCGTTCTCGGACTCGAGGACCTCTCGGGGCAGGAGAGCCTGCCGTGGCTCGCCTCGGCTCTCTCCGAGATGCTGACCACCGAAGCCGCGGCCGGCGACCGGCTGCGGGTGGTGGCCGGCGACGAAGTGGCGCGGGTGCGCCTCGAGATGGGCCTCGACGACCCCAAGCGCCAGATCGACCGCCCGCTGCTCAGCCGCATCGGCCGTCTTTTGGGCTGCGAGCTGGTGGTGCACGGCAGCTTCCTGGTGGCCGGCGAGGAGCCCCGCCGAGAGATTCGCCTCGATCTGGTGGCCCAGCGGGTCGAGGACGGCACCGAGGTCGCGCGGCTCAAGGAGCGCGGCTCGGAGGGCAGCCTGCTCGACCTGGTGGAGGACGCCGGCCAAAGCCTGCGCGCCGCCCTCGATCTCGAGGCCCTGACCGCCGCCGAGGCCGAGGGCAAGCGCGCCAGCCAACCCACGGCGCGGGCCGCGCGCTACTACGGCAGGGGCCTCGAGCTGCTGAGGCGCCAGGAGACCCAGCGCGCCCGCGAGCTGCTCGAGAAAGCCGTGGAGGCTGATCCCGAGCATCCGCTGCCCAGGGTCGCCCTCGCTTCCGCGCTGCGCGCCCTGGGCTTTCGCTCCCAGGCCCGGGAAGAGGCGCGGGGGGGCCCCCCGCCCAACCACCCCCCGGCCCCCCCCCCCCCCCAGGGGGGTGGGGGCCC
>JBCCLG010000268.1:0-7080 GCA_039027015.1 Acidobacteriota bacterium
CTCCACCACCCTGCGCGACCCCGCCCTGCCGGCGGCCTTCGATGGCTTCTCGACCCTCGACCTGGGCGGATCGGCGACCGTCCTGACGGGCCCCAACCCCGGCGGGCTGCTGGGGCAGATTTGGGTGGCCACCGATCCCACCCGCCCGTCGAACGTGTACGTTCTAGCGTCGCTCGATCCCCCGGGGCCTGATCCCCTGGACGTCTTCTTCGCCCGCTCCGAAGACGGTGGCCTGACCTGGAGCGCGCCCGTGCGGGTGGTCTCCGACTCGGCCAGCGCCTGGCAGTGGTTCGGCACCCTTTCAGTAGCGCCCAACGGCCGCCTCGACGCGGTTTGGAACGACACGCGCGACGATCCGGGCGGCTTTGACTCCAAGCTCTTCTACGCCTCCTCCGAGGACGCCGGCGCCACCTGGTCGGCGGCCGAGGAGCTGACGCCGGCCTTCGATCCGCTGCTCGGTTTTCCCGTGCAGAACAAGATCGGCGACTACTACGACATGGTGTCTGAAAACGAGCGCGTGCACGTGGCGTATTCGGCGACCTTCAACGGCGAGCAGGACGTCTACTACCTGGAGATTCCGATCGACTCGATCCTGTTTGCCGACGGCTTTGAGAACGGCCTCAGCGCCTGGAGCAGCTCCCAGCCCTGATCGGCTTTGCCGGCCACATCTGCCGGCCACCTCTGAAGGGCCAGGTCCACCGGGCGCCAGGCGGATCAGGAGTCTCTGAGGTCTTCGCGCTGGCGTCGACCCTGAGATTGTTTAGTGACCCGGTTGACAAGAACCGGTCTTCGGTCGCCGCAGCTTGGGTCTCCGCGCGTCCGCTTTCTACAAACCGAGCCGCCGGTGGAGAACGCGGAAGAGCTTGTCGCTGGTGCGCTGCCAGTTCTGGGCGGTGTAGCTCGACGGCGGGGCGGTCAGGGTGACGACCCCGGTGCCGTTGCTTTGGGTGCTGACCTTGATGCGCATCGCGGAACCCCAGAGGAGGGCCCAGCGGGCGGTGGTCTCGATCTCGGGGTCGAATTCGAGCCCGACCTCCCTCAGCGAGTCCATGAGGGCGTAGAGCAGCTTGGGATCTTTCTGGTCGTATTTCGCCTTGAAGGCGGCGGCGGCGCGGCGATGGTCGGCCGGCGGCCGGTAGTCGTCTGAGTGCAGAAGGACCCGATAGTCGAGGGAGTCCAGGGCCGCGAAGCGGTCGTCGCGCCGGGCGCGCAGGCGCTGGCGTTCGTCGAGGCGAATGGACTGGCGCAGATTCTCGACGGCGCGCTCCTGGTTGCCCAGCATGGCGTGGTTGGCGGCCACCAGATAGCGGGCCTCGGCGCTCGAGTCGAGCGCGAGGTAGCGGTCGAAGCGCTCGAAGGCCTCGTCGCTGCGGCCGAGCTGGAGCAGCACCGCGCCGAGGTTGAGGTGAATATCGGCGCTTTCCGGCGCCAGGTCATGGGCCTTCTGCAGCAGCTGGAGGGCCTTATCGTAGTTTCCTTCGGCGATCTCGAGGCCGGCGAGATTCATCCATCCGTCGCGCAGGGTGGGGTCCCTGTCGACGGCGGTCTCGAGGTCCTTGGCGCCTTTTTTGAGATCTCCGAGCATGATGCGGGCCATGCCGCGCACCAGCAGCTCCTCGGCGCCCGGCTTGCCGCGGCTGAGCGAGTCGAGAAGGCCCAGGGCCTCTTCGGGTTTGCCGCGGTCGATGGCGTCGCGCACCAAAAAGAGGCCGTCGGCGCTGATCTCCGCCGAGGCGGCGCTCTGCAGCCCGAGAAGGGAGAGCCCCAGAGTGGAGAAGGCGAGGGCCAGGGCGGCGAGGAGGAGCGCGCGGCGCGGCGGCGGCTTGAGGCGGAGATCGTGCATCGTGGGATCTGGAGCGATGGCGGCGGGATTGGGGGCTGCTGCGGCGTGCGAACGGAAGCCTCGAAGCCCGCCGGGGCGCGGGCGGGCGAGGCCAGTATATCGGCGCGGCGCGATAGGATGAGGAGGTGCGAATGAACCCACGGAGCGAGCGATGAGCGCCCCCCAGGCTTTTGAATCCCCGGCTCCTTCGGTGATTGCCGAGGAGCTCTCGAAGCAGGTGATCGGCCAGGGGGAGGCGATTCGCGAGATGTCGATCGCCCTCTCCAAGCAGCTGGCCGGCCTGGCGGTGGGCAATCTTCTGATGATCGGCTCATCGGGCAGCGGCAAGACCACCCTGATGCGCGCCGTGGAGCGCTACCTCGAGGAGCGCTCGGAGCTGGCCCTGCGCTCGACGGTGGTGCGCATGCACGCCAACGTGCTCGGCGAGGCGGCCGAGCGCGGGCAGCCCGGCGAGGCGGTTTTGCACCGCCTGCTCGAGCGCGCGCGCGAGCAGCTCGGGCCCGAAACGCCGGTGGAGCGCTTGATCGAGCAGGCGCGCCACGGCCTGGTCTTCGTCGACGAGGTCGACAAGATCCGCGCCTGGGTGGGCGATCAGCCCAACGTTTCGGGCATCCGCGCCCAGGAGGCGCTGCTCACGGTGATGGAAAACGAGAGCGTGCCCCTCACCCTGCCGCGCTGGGCCGGCGAGCAGCGCGTGACCGTAGACTCGAGCCAGCTGCTCTTCGTGTGCGGCGGCGCCTTCGAGGGGCTCTACGACGCGGTCTTCGATCGCATCACCGTCGGTCGTGACAGGGGAGCCTTGGCCCCCAAGACGGTGGTGGAGGGCGGTCAGGTCAAAGAGAAGCTGATCTTCCACCTGCGCGACTGGCTGCGCAACGAGGACCTCTTCGATTACGGCATGAGCCCGCAGTTCCTCTCTCGCTTCGACGCCGTGGTGCTGCTGCAGGATCTGACCGTGCAGAACCTCGAGCAGATCTTCCTCAAGATTCCGAATTCCGGCTATCACCAGGCGCGCGCCTATTTCAAAACCCGCGGCCTGAACCTTCTGCTTTCCAAGCAGGCGGTGCGCCGCATCGCGGTGGAGGCGGCGCGGGAAAAGCGCCTGGGGGCCCGAGCCCTCAAGGAGGTCTTTCGGCGCGTCATGCGCGACTACGAGTACGACCCGGCGTCGCACGTGAACGGCGCCGAAGCCGGCGGGCCGGAGAATGCCGTGATGCTCGACGTGCCCCACGTGGAAGAGGCCCTCTCCAAGCGGCAGCGCGGCTAGCTCGGATTCCTTTGCTTTGCAGTTCCATTCACCGATCCAGGAGAGACTCCGATGGTTTTAGGACGACAGCCTTCAGAACGCGCGTTTCCGCACGGCGCCCTCCGCGCCGCGGCCCTCCTATCGCTCGCGCTCCTCGCCGCGGCGCCGGTCGCGGCCGACCTCAAGATCGTTGCGGTCACCGAGGTCGACGGCCTCGGCCAGTCCGGCGAAGGCGAGACGGTGACCGTAATCCGCGGCCTCAAGAGCCGCAGCGAGAGCCGCCTGGGACGCACCGAGTCGGTGTCGCTCCTCGACCTCGACGCCCGCGAGATGACCCTTCTCAACGCCCGCAAGAAGCGCGCGGAGGTTTACGACCTCTCGGCGATGGCGCAGCAGCAGGCGGGGCTCGAGACCCAGAAAATCCAGCTCGAGCCGACCGGCAACACCCGCGAGGCCGCCGGCTTCTCCTGCGAGGATCACCGCCTCGATATGAGCGTGGAGGCGGGCATGGAGGGCATGGAGATGACCGTGGTGATCGGCGGCACGGTGTGTCTCTCCAAGGACGCTCCGGGCGGCGAGGAATACGCGGCGTTCTATCAGGCCATGGCGGAACGCGGGCTTTTCTTCGGCAATCCCGAAGCCGCGGAGGCTCAGCCCGGGCGGGAGCGCGGCATGACCGAGCTTTATCGCAAGCTCTCCGAGAGCGGCGTGGCCCTCATCACCGACCTCAACATCGGTTTCGAGGGCGGGGGCCTGATGGCCGCCATGATGAAGCGCATGAAGCTCGACATGAAGACCACCGTCACCTCGATTTCCGAGGAATCCGCCGCCGCGGACGCCTTCGCGGTGCCCGACGGCTATCGGGTCAAGAAGAAGTAGCCGCGGTCGACCGCGGGCCTTGAGGCGGGGAGCCCCCCCCCTCGAGCAAACCGCGGCGGGCTCTCTCCCGAAAGGATGAGAGGGCGTCCTCTCGAGGGGACGCCCAGGCCTTTCTGGCGGCCGGCCCCCGAGGGGCCGCCGCCGCGCGCCGCCCGGCTGCGCTTCCCCGAGAACCCCGCCCTGACTGGCATTCGATATGCAAACCTTTCGAGTTATGATTTTACGCCGCCGCTCTCGCCGCCCTTCTCACCTCACGTCTTCTGTTCCCGCCCTGGCGCTGGCGGCGACTCTTCTCCTGCCGCTGGCCCTGCCGACGGTCGGACTCGCCAATTCAGCGCTGCCGCCCGAGCACAGAATTTTTCTCGGCGTGCTCGACTTTCCCGAGGAGCAGCGAGCGTTCTTGCAGGACGGCCCGGGCTTTTTGCTCAGCCGCAACCAGCGCGATGAGCTGCTCGACCGCGACAGCGTGGGGCGTCAGGAGTGGATCGACGCCTTCCTCGCCGATCCGCTGCCCGAAACCGAGGCCAACGAGCTGGTGGAGGGCATCGCGCGCCGCCGGGCCCTGGCGCGCGCGGAGATCGGCTCTTTTCAGGACGTGCGCGCCCGCCTTCTCTTTCTCCACGGTCGCCCCACCGAGCGCTTCCTGGTGGACTGCGCCGAGACCTTCAAGCCCCTCGAGCTGTGGTTCTACCCCGGCCGCTCGGTGCCGGCGGTGGTCTTTCGAGAGCAGGCGGACCAGCCGTTCCGGCAGTGGCTGCCCCTCGACGGCAAGCGGGTCCTCTACACCGAGGAGATGAACTACTACCTCGATCAGTGGGAGGAGCTGAAGAATCGAATCTCCGGCGGCAAGCGCATCGACCGCGCCTTCTGCGAAGACTCCGAGCGCGTCGACGAGCTGGTGGGCATCGACGGCCTGTTCGGATTCGAGCAGGATCGCCCCAAGGACTCCGCCTTCCAGGCCTATCTGCGCAGCCCCGACGATCTCTCCGGCTGGGCGCAGCGGGCCGCAAACACCGAAGCGACCGACGAGGAGGAGCTCGCCGGCGGCGAGCTGCGCGTCTTCTTTCCCGAGAAGCGCGGTCAGCGCATGGTGACCTATATGGAGCTTTCGATCGACGATCCGTCGCAGCTCGGGGTCTTCGAGGAGCGCGAGTCCAAGCAGCTCCGGCTGATCGCCGAGGGGACCCTCGAGCGGCCCGGGTCCTTCTTTGAGGACTTCCGGGTGCGCTACCAAATTCCGGTGCCCGAGGACGGCTTTGAGAACAAGATCGGCCTGACGGCCGAGCGTCTGCTGCGCCCGGGCAGCCAGTTCTTGCTGCGCCTCAAGGTGATCGACGAGATCACGGGGCGCGTCTTCTACGCCAGCCGAGGCCTCACGATCTCGCGCACCACGGTGCCCCTGCCGGAGAATCCGGAGGTGCCCGCCGAGGCTCTCTTCGAGGCGGCCGAGGACTTCGCGGCGGAGCAGCCCCTCGCCGGCTACGACAGCCTGGTGGTGGTCCCTCCGGTGTCCGACGTGGTCTTCGGGCTGTGGCGCGCCGAGGCTCTGGTGACCGGCGCGCGCATTCAGCGAGTCAAATTTTTCGTCGACGGCAAGCAGGTTCTCTCCCGCAAGGGCCCGCCGTTCACTGCCGAGCTGCGCCTCGAGACTTATCCCAGGGAGCAGACCGTGCGCATCGAGGGCTATGACGCCCAGGGCGAGCTGGTGGCGGCGGACGAGGTGGTTCTCAACCAGCCGCGCGGCGAGCTTCGAGTGCGGGTTCTCGAGCCGGCCCGCGGGCAGCAGGGCAGCGGCATCACGCCGGTGCGCGCCGAGGTGGTGGTACCCGAGGAGAAGCGCGTCGAGAAGGTCGAGATCAGGGTCAACGAGGAGCTGCAGCAGGAGCTGACGCGTCCGCCTTGGGAGACCGAGGTCGAGATTCCCGCGGGGGGCGGCGACCTGACCTACATCACGGTGACCGCCTACCTGGATGACGGCCTGCGCGCTGAAGACGTGCGCTTCATCAACGCGCCGGAAAATCTCGAGGAGGTCGACGTCAACCTGGTGGAGCTGTTCACCACGGTGACCGAGCGCGGCGGCGGACTCGCCCAGGGCCTCGGGCAGAGCGCCTTTCGCGTTCTGGAAGACGGCCGGCCGCAGACGATCAGCAAATTCGAGCTGGTGGAGAATCTCCCTCTGTCGATCGGCATCACCATCGACACCTCGGGTTCGATGGTCGAGAGCCTCGGGGAGGCCCAGCGCGCGGCGGTGGAGTTCCTGCGCCGCATCGTGACGCCGCGCGATCGCGCCTTCGCGGTGTCCTTCGCGGATCGGCCGGAGATTCTGATGGCGCGCACCTCCGACGTCGGCGCCGTCGAGAGCCGGCTGGAAAACCTCGTGGCCGACGGCTCGACCTCGCTCCACGACGCGGTGGTCACCAGCCTCTACTACTACCGCGGTATCCGCGGTCGCCGGGCGATGGTGCTGCTCTCGGACGGCGAGGACACCTCCAGCTCCCTGGAGTTCAGCGAGGCCCTGGAGTATGCCAAGCGGAGCGGCGTGGCGATCTACACGATCGGCCTGCGCATCAGCTCCATCGAGCTGGGCGTGCGCAACAAGCTCGACGCCCTGGCCAGAGAGACCGGCGGCAGAACCTTCTTCATCGACAACGCCGACGAGCTGCTGGGCGTGTACTCGAGGATCGAGAAGGAGCTGCGCAGCCAATATCTGCTGGCCTACAGCTCCAACTCCACCAAGGAGAAGGAGCTTTACCGCGAGATCGAGGTCAAGGTCGAGGGAGGGCGCAGGGCCCGCACCATCAGCGGCTACTATCCCTGAGCGTCTCTCGGCGAATCGCTGCCCGCCGCAAGCCCCGACCGCACCGCCGGGCGCGCGGCATTCTCTCCAAGTCCCCAGGAGTCGCCTCATGCAGTCCGTTCCTGCCTCGCGAGTCCCGCTCGCCCTCGCCTGCCTGATCGCCCTCGCCTGCGCCGCGCCCGCCGCGGCTTTCTCGGGGGGCTCCTGCATCCCTTCGCCGACTACCTGATCAGCACCTTCGCCGCATCGCGTCAGCGGGTCGGCATCTTCGACGTCTGCAACGTGTCGTTCTTCGAGACCAACCTTCTCGCCGAC
>JBCCLG010000269.1:0-7071 GCA_039027015.1 Acidobacteriota bacterium
ACGGCACCAGCATCGGCGAAAACGCCATCCACGGCTCGGACTCCGACGAGAACGCCGCCATCGAGCGCGCCTTCTTCTTCTCCCGCGCCGACCTGATCGCCGGCGAGTAGAGAAGACCCCCCGGGCCGATCGACCGATCGCTCGATAAAGCCCCCTTCCGGCAGCCGCCGGCGAGGGGGCTTTTCTGTGGAGGCGCCGATTTTTATGGAGCCGCCCGAGGAAGCCGCGGCCTCAGGCCTCCTCTCCCAGAGAGGCTAAGATTCAGGAACCCGTCGTCCGCACTCGCTGCCTCGTCCTCAAGCCTCAGGAGACCCCGACTCATGCGCACCTCCCTCGCCGCTTCCTTGAGCCTGCTGATCGTCCTCGCCGCGCCGGCGTGGGCGCAGCGCACCGTCAAGCCCGTTCTGCACGGCAAACACTGGGTGGCCATCACCGGCAAGCCCCTGGCGGCCACGGCGGGCGCCCAGATCTTCCACCGCGGCGGCAACGCGGTGGACGCAGCCGCGGCCATGCTGGCGGCCACCAGCACCATGTGGGACACCCTCGGCTGGGGCGGCGAAACCCAGGCGCTGATCTACAACCCGCACACCGGCAAGGTGATCGGGGTCAACGCCCTGGGCTTTGCGCCCACCGGCGCCACCGCCGAGTTCTTCAAGTCCAAGGGCATGGTCTACCCGCCGGAGTATGGGCCCCTGGCCGCGGTCACCCCGGGCACGCCGGGAGGCCTGATGACCATGGTGGCGGAGTACGGCCAGCTGAGCCTGGCCGAGGTGCTGGCGCCAGCGATTCAAATGGCCGAGGGATATCCGATTGAAGCAGCCCAGGCCGACAACATGGAGCGCCGGCGGGAGATCCTCGAGCGCTGGGAGTCCTCGCGCCGGGTCTTTCTGCCCCACTGGAAGGAGGGCTCGAGCGAGCGGGCGGCGCCCCAAGCCGGCGAGATCTTCCGCCAGCCGGACCTGAAGCGCACCCTCGAGCAGCTGGTGGCGGCCGAGCGCACGGCGCTCGAGGCCGGCAAATCGCGCAAGGAGGCGATCTACGCCGCCTACGACCGCTTCTACCGCGGCGATATCGCTTCCGAGATGGTGCGCGCCATCAAGGCCGACGGCGGCCTGATCACCGCCGAGGATCTCGACGTTTGGAAGGTCTATCTCGAAGAGCCCGTCTCCACCGACTACAAGGGCATCGAGGTCGTCAAGCTGACCCACTGGGTGCAGGGCCCGGTGATGCTGCAGGCCCTCAACATCCTCGAGAACGTCGACCTTAAGGCCATGGGCTATAACAGCGCGGCCTACGTGCACGCCCTCTACCAGGCGATGAACCTCTCCTTCGCCGACCGCGACTTTTACTATGGCGATCCCTACAACCCGCCGGAGGAGCCGATCCGCGGCCTGCTGTCCAAAGAGTACGCCCGCCAGCGCTTCGAGCAGATCGACTGGCAGCGCAACGACGAGAACGTCAAGCCCGGCGACCCGTATCCGTTTCAGGGCGGCGAGAACCCCTACCTCCACCTGCTCGAGAAGTGGACGCCCATTCCGCCCGCCGCCGAGGGCGAGGGCGAGGACGGCTTCCAGCAGGCCAGCCTCGAGGCCCCGGGCGTCATGACCCGGGACGAGGCCTTCATGGCCGGCACGACGTCTATTCAGGCCGCCGACGCCGAGGGTTGGGTGGTTTCCGTCACGCCCTCGGGTGGCTGGATTCCGGCGTATATCGCGGGCTCCACGGGCATCGGCCTCTCCCAGCGCATGCAAAGCTTCGTGCTCGACGAGGGCCTCAACCCCTACAACGTGGTGGCGCCGCGCAAGCGCCCGCGCGCCACGCTGACCCCGGGCATGGCGCTCAAGGGCGGCAAGCCGTACCTCTCCTTCGCCGTTCAGGGGGGCGATAGTCAAGACCAGAACCTGCTGCAGTTCTTTCTCAACGTGGTGGAGTTCGGCATGAACGTGCAGCAGGCCGCCGAGGCCGCCAACATCACCAGCTATCAAATGCAAAGCTCCTTCGGCGCCCACAGCGCCGAGCCCGGCCGTCTGCGGGTGCGCGGCGACGTGCCGGCCTGGGTGCAGGCCAAGCTGCGCGAGATGGGCTACCGGGTGGAGACCCGGCAGCGCACCTCCGGCCCGATCACCGCGATCTATTTCGACAGCGAGCACGGCACCCTGTGGGGCGGGGCCAGCGACTTCGGCGAGGACTACGGCCTGGCCTGGTGACCAGAGGGCCGAGAGGCCCGCTAGAGGCTCAAGGATTCGCGCTCTTCCCGCAAATCATCCAGGCGAATCTGCGCGTCCTTGGCGTATCGGCTCTCCTCGCCCCGGGCTTCGCTGATCACCTCGACCACGCCTTCGTCGAGAAAGTCCGCCGCCTCGTCGAGCTTGTTTTGGGCCGTCAGCGCCTCGGCGAGAAGGCTCCTCGCGTCGGCCGTCCGCCAGGAGCTGGCCTCGGGCCGGGCATCCGAGTTCTCGAGAACCTCGCGCAGCAGGCGCTCGGCCTCCGCCGCGTCGCCCCCCGCCAGCTCGGCCTCGGCGAGGTTGCGCTGCACAATCAGGGTGGCGTCATTCTCGTTCCCGCGCAGCTCCCGGTGCGTGGCCTCCGCGCGGCGCAGGAGCCCGAGGGCCTCCTCAAGATCGCCCTCATGGCCGCGGTTTAAAAGCGCTACCCCCAGGGCCGATTCGGCGAGAGCGGTGCGCGCCGAATCGTCGCCGTAGCTGGCCCGGCGGATCTCGAGGGCGCGCCGGAAGAGCGCGATGGCCTCCTCGCCAAGGTCCTGGGCGTCCTTGAGCGCGGCGTAGTTGATCAGCCGCGTGGCGACCCTGGGGTGCTCGGGCCCGTAGACCTTCTCGGCGAATAGAAGAGCGCTCTCGAGGTATGGATCGGCCTCTTCGAGGCGATTCCGGCGGACCAGCAGGCTGCCCAGGTTCATGGCGGTTCGGGCCGCCTCCGGGCTCTCCTCGCCGTGGACGGCCCGACGGCGGGGCAGCAGCTCGCGGTAGAGCGCCTCGGCCGTCTGGTGATCGCCCCGCAGGCTCTCCACGTTGGCTAAATTGTGCAGCACGTCGAGCTTCTCCTCCTCGCTCCACTCCGGATGGCGCTCGTAGAGATCCAGCGACAGGCGATAGAGCCGCGCCGCCTGCTCGATATGCCCCTGCTTGCGCAGGGCCAGGCCGAGGTTGTTGTAGCTCGCGGCCATCTCCTCCGATTCCGGCAGGCCGGCCTCGACGAGCAGGCGCCGGGAGCGGTTCAGAAGCTCGGTTCCCTGGTCCAGAGCGCCGCGGCGCAGGAACGCTCGGCCCAGCCGGTCGTAGAGCTGGGCCATGTCCGCGGGGCCGCTGAACGGCTCGCCGGCGGTCAGGCGCTCGAGGGCGGTTTGCGCGGCCTCGGGCGCCGATTCGTCGGAGGTTTCGTCGAGCAGCTCGATCATCTCGAAATAGGCCGCCCGGGCCTCGTTGGCCCGCGCCGACTCGATCCTGGTGTCGAAGCTCTGCCGCACGATGATCGTGCCCGCCGCCGCGAGGAGAAGCGTCAGGAGGGCCGTAAACGCCAGCTCCCGCGGCCAGCGCTGGGCGAAGAGCTGAAGGGCGCGGCCGAAGGTGTAGGTTTGAGCCTCGAGGGGCTGGCGCTTCCTCATGCGGTCGATTTCCTCGGCCAGCGCCGCCGCCGAGGCGTAGCGCTTCTCGGGCTCGCGCTCGGTCGCCTTGAGCACGATGGCGTCGAGATCGCCGCGCAGCTCGTCGCCGCTGAAAGGTAAGGAAGCGCCCTCGTCCTCCGCCGCCCGCGACGGCAGGAGGATGGCCCGGCCGCTGCCGCTTCCCGGCACGCGGTGGGTGAGCAGGAGGTAGAGCAGGCAGCCGAGGGAGTAGACGTCGGAGCTCACCGAGATCGGCTGGCCGGCGATCTGCTCCGGGCTGGCGTAGGGCGCCGTGCCGAGGCGCACGGAGAGGGTCTTGGTGGTGCCCGTGGCGCCCTGGCGCAGCACCTTGGCGATGCCGAAGTCGAGCAGCTTGACCGCGCCTTGGCGGGTGACCAGGATGTTTGAAGGCTTGAGATCGCAGTGCACCACCATGCGCTGGTGGGCGGCGTGTACGGCGCTGCAGATGCTCTCGAAGAGCCGGAGCCGAGTCTCGAGATCGGGCTTGTGCTCCAGGCAGTAGCGGTCGAGGCGCTGGCCCTCCACCAGCTCCATCACCAGATAGGGCAGGCCGTCGGAGGTGGCGCCGCCGTCGAGCAGCCGGGTGATGTTGGGGTGATCGAGGTCGCTGAGAATCTGCTGCTCGGTGCGGAAGCGGCGCACCAGTCCGCCGGTGTCGTAGCCGCGCTTCAGGACCTTCACCGCCACCCGCTGCGCGAAGCCGCCCTCGATGCGCCGCGCCCGGTACACCACCCCCATGCCGCCGCGGGCGATCTCTTCCTCCAGCCGATAGGGGCCCAGCTGCTGGCCGGCGCGGTAGTCCTGGGAGCGTCCGGCGATCAGGTCGACGATCGGCTCCTCGAGCAGCTCTTCCACCTCCGGCTCCAGCTCCAGGTAGGCCTCGATCTCCTGGGCGAGGTCGGGATCATGAGCGCAGCGCGCGCTCACGAAGTCCGAGCGCTTCGACAGCGGCAGGTCGAGCGCCCGGTCGAGTAAAGGTTTAATCTCGGTCCAGCGTGAGCGATCCATCGGACTTCCTGTCGTCTTGTGCTTTCCGGGCTCGCCGGATGCGTCCGGGGCGCCGAGAGCGAAGGACTCGGCAGAGAGGGAGGGCTTTGGACGAAGCTATGAAAAGAAAAGGATTTTGATGCCGAGCCTTCGGCCGCAAGCCCATACCGAGTCCATTCTACAGACGTAGCGCGTCAGACCCGAAACGGGGGTCAGCGGAGCGCCCTATTTTTCGCGTCGAGGCGCGAGATTCGAGGCCTGGAAGGCTTAGTCAGACGGCTCGGGAAGCCGCTTGAGACGCCGCTGAAGGAAGAATTTCGCCGTGCGCCAGTCGCGCTTGGCGGTCGATTCGGAGATCTCGAGCAGGTCGGCGATCTCCGAGTTCTTGAGGCCCAAGAAGAAGCGCAGGGTCACGATCTGCGCCTGGCGGGGATCCACCTCCTCGAGCTCCCGGAGCGCCACGTCGAGATCGATCAGGCGCACGCTGTCGGGCGACTTGGAGAGGAAGTCGGCGAAGCCGCCGGACTCGAGAGAAACGCTGGCCTGCCCGCCGCCGCGCTTTTCCGCCGTGCGCTTGCGGGCGTAATCCGTCAGCACGTGACGGAAAATTTCGGCGGCCATATTGAAGAAATCGGCCCTGCTTTCAAACCGCACGGTCTCCTGGCCGCGCATGCGCAGGTAGATCTCGCTGATCAGCGCCGTGGGCTGCAGCGTGTGCGTGTCGGACTCCCTCTGGAAGAAGTAGCGAGCCAGCCTATGGAGGTCGTCGAAGACCAGCGGCAGCAGCTCGTCCAGCGCCGACAGGTCGCCGGCCTCCCACTTTTCCAAGAGCCCGGTGATGTCCCGGTCATCGTTTTCCATGGTGGCTGTCTATCTTACCAGCCGAGTTGGGTGGCCCGGCTCCGAACGGATGCTGGCCCGCGGGAGAGGGGCTTTAACTTTCATTAAATATTTTTTTCGCAAAAGCGGCCACGCGCCCGAAGCCCGGCGTTAGACCTCGATGAAAGGTTGACAACGGGCGCCCAAACCTTCCGCTGAAATCGACCCGGCCTCAGGTCGGGTCTCCCTTCTCTTCAAGAAGAGGGATCGATCCCTCATGGAGGTTTGAGTGATGACTTTTGTTTGGAAACATCTCGCGATCTGCGCGGCTCTCGCGATGGGGGGCTCCGTCCTCTCGGCGCAGGAGCAGTGCGCTGCGGCCTCTCATTCCCGCGACGGCGCGGCCGCGCTTTCGCTCGAGGCCGGCGAAGGCTGGAGCGGCTTTCTGGCGGCGCCGGCCGCGGGCGAGACGCTGGCGATCGAGGTCGAGAGGGCCGGCTGGCTGGCCGTACAGGCCGAAACGGAGGGCACGAGCGCGTGGCTCGAGCTGGTGGAGGAGCCCTGCGGGCAGGAGAGCGCCCGCGGGCGCTCGGGATTTCTCGAGGGCGGCCTGATCGAGGTCGAGTCGCCGGGGCGAGTGCTGCTGCGGGTCGGCTCGGTGGAGTCTCCGGGCTCCTCGGAGCTGACGATCTCAACCCATCTCTTCGAGCGCGGCCTCTCGGCCCGGCTCCACAAGGACGGCGAGCCCGGCTCGGACACGGAGGAGTTCGAGGACGAGCTGATCCCGCTGCTCTTTCCCGGCGACGAGTGCTTCCAGCCGGTCTACCCGCGCCAGCGACTCGCCTCGCACAAAGACGGCGAACCCGGCTCGGACACGGAAGAGTTCGAGGACGAGCTGATTCCGCTGATGCATCCGGGCGGCAAGGGCGTCGTGCTCTCGTATCGCGCGCCGAGCTCGATCTTCACCAAAGACGGCGAGCCCGGCTCCGACACGGAAGAGTTCGAGGACGAGCTGATCCCGCTGATGCACCCCGGAAACGACTGTTCTTCCGCCGAGGCGCTGCGCGCCTTCGCCGGCTTCAAGAGCCCCGAGCGCCCCCATAAGGACGGCGAGCCCGGCTCGGACACGGAGGAGTTCGAGGACGAGCTGATCCCGCTGATCTACGAGGGCGAGTCCGCCGCCCTGCTGGCCTGCCGCGCCGGCGAGCCGTTTGACGACTTTCGCTTCTGCGCCGCCGAGGTGAGCCGCGACGGTCTCGCGAGCGGGCGGCTGAGCGGCGCTCGGGCGGTGGACCGCGACTACGTGGCCTTCGTGGTGGAGGGCACGCAGCGGGTCACGATCCGGGCGCGCGGCGGCGTGCGCACCACCCTGCTCGACGTCAACGGCCGTCGCCTCGGAGGAGACGAGGCCGAAGGGGGGGAGAGGCGGTCGAGCACGCTCGACGCGGTGCTCACCGAAGGCCGCTATTACCTGCGGATCGAGGGACCGGGCGCGGCGACCTACGAGGTCGAGCTCGCCCGCGGCGAGAGGGGCTGATCCCCTCGCGCTCTCACGATCCGATGAAGCAGAGCCCCTTGTTGGGAGGGGACTGAGCTCGGCAGGCCGCTTCGGCAGCGGCCTG
>JBCCLG010000270.1:0-7062 GCA_039027015.1 Acidobacteriota bacterium
GCGCAGGAAGCCAAAGCCGTCGGGCAGGCACTCGAGGACCCCTTCCGCGAAGATCAGGCCGCTTTTTTCGGTCTGCGCCTGGAGAATCTGAAAGATCAGCTCCTGCTTGCGGGTGCCCGTCGAGGCTTCGAGGCCCAGGTCGTTACCGATCTGCACCAGCTGGGAGATCGACATCTCCTTCAGCTCGCGAATGTCGAGCGAGGGTCCGCGCTCCTTGCCGCTCGTGGCGCGCGTCTTCCTCCGGGGTTTGTTGGCGGCAGGGGTGCTCGTATTGTTCGTCATGTCATGTCCTGGCCGTTGCGCCATCGAGAGAGGTCCCGATGTGCTTCCAAAGAGGCTGGATCCCCTCACCCGAAATCGCCGACACCGCGAGGGCGGCGGGCGCGCCTTCGCCGCCGAGGGCCTGATCGATAGCGCGCATTTGACGCACTCTCTTGGACCGCGGCACCTTATCGACCTTGGTGGCCACCAGCGTCGGCAGGTAGCCCAGCTCGTCGAAGTACTCCGTCGCCTGCTCGTCGAGCGAGGTCGCTCCCACCTTTGCATCCACCAGCTGGAGCAGGAGGACCTGCCGCTCGGCGCCGTCGCGAAAGTAGTCGTTCATCAGGCGAGCCCAGCGCTCTCGCTCGGCCTTGGAGGCCTTGGCGTAGCCGTACCCGGGTAGGTCGACGAAATACAGGCGCTCGTTGATCAGGAAGTAGTTGACCGCCTGCGTGCGCCCGGGCCGCGAGCTCGTGCGGGCGAGCCCGCGCCTCCCGAGAAGCTTGTTCATCAGGCTCGACTTGCCGACGTTCGACCGTCCGACGAAGGCGATCTCCGGCCGACCGTCGCGCCGGAACTGACGGGCGTGGTAAGCCGAGAGCACGTGCTCCGCCGAGTGGATCTTCACCAGACGAATGCCTTTTCGGGAAAAAGGGGTGGGAAGCGCCGAGTCGTGGGACCCGGGCGAGGAAGGGGGGAAGAGGGATCGCGAGGCAGGTGCTGCCGTCGGCGACGCGCGGCGGCGGTCCGGAGAGGGTTCCGGGAAGCGGAACGCGCGGAGGGTGGGAATGAAAGGGTGCCCAGGGCGGGCGGCGGGGGTGTCGCGCGACGGGCCTAGAGACCCGTCGGGAAAGGAGGGTGTGGGGCTTGATTCTATCCCCGATTGTCAGAAATCGGGGATTCTCGAATCAGTGGGCCAGGGAGCCGGTGTTGTCCACCGCGGAGTCCGAGGCTTTGTCAGCCTCGGGAAGAGGCTTGATCTCGCCGTCGAGGGCGACGGTGAGGACCTCATCCATCTCCTCGACGAGATGGATCGTAAGGTCGCTGCGGACTTCCTTGGGCAGGTCCTCGAGATCCTTCTCGTTGTCCTTGGGCAGCAGAATCTCGGTGATGTCGGCGCGATAGGCGGCGAGGATCTTGTCCTTGATGCCGCCAACCGGCAGAACCGTGCCTCGGAGGGTGATCTCGCCGGTCATCGCCACGTCCTTGCGAACCGGAATGTCGGTCAGAGCCGAGACCAGGGCGCTACCCATGGTGATGCCCGCCGACGGACCGTCCTTGGGAATAGCGCCTTCGGGTACGTGGAGGTGCACGTCGAGCTTCTCGTTGAAGTCCGGGTCGATACCCAGGAGCTGCGCGCGGCTGCGGATGTAAGAGACGGCGGCTCGCGCGGACTCCTGCATCACGTCGCCGAGCTTGCCCGTCAGGGTGAGCTTGCCCTGGCCCTTCATCAGGCCGACCTGGGTCTCGAGGATCTCGCCACCGACCTCCGTCCACGCGAGTCCGGTGCTGACGCCGACCACCGAATCCTTATTCTTGGAGCGCTTGCGGAACTTCCGCTTGCCCAGCAGCTCTCGAATGCGATCGGTGCCCTCCACCGCCAGGTTGGCGGCCTTGGCGTCCTCCACCAGCTGGCGGGCCAGCTTGCGGCAGACCGCGCCCACCTCGCGCTCGAGGTTGCGAACGCCCGCTTCGCGGGTGTAGTAGTCCACCAGCTCGCGCACCGCGTCGTCCTCGATCGTCACCTCGCGGTCTTCGAGACCGTGACGCTCCAGCTGCTTGGGCACCAGGAATTGCTGGGCGATCGCCAGCTTTTCGTTGGGCGTGTAGCCGGTCAGCTCGATCACCTCCATGCGGTCGCGAAGGGGCGGCGGCACGGTGTGGATGACGTTGGCGGTGGCGATGAACATGACCTTGGAGAGGTCGTACTCGACGTCCAGATAGTGGTCGGCGAAGGAGTCATTCTGCTCGGGGTCGAGCACCTCGAGCAGGGCGGCCGCCGGATCTCCGCGGAAGTCCATGGCCATCTTGTCGATCTCGTCGAGCAGGAAGACGGGGTTCACGGTGCCGGCCTTCTTCATCATCTGAAGAATCTGGCCCGGGAAGGCGCCGATGTAGGTCCGGCGGTGGCCCCGAATCTCGGCCTCGTCGCGCACGCCGCCGAGGGAGAGGCGCACGAACTTACGGCCGGTCGCCTTGGCAATCGACTTGGCGAGGGACGACTTGCCAACGCCCGGGGGGCCCACAAAGCAGATGATCGAGCTTTGGGTCTTTTTGGTCAGCGAGCGCACGGCCAGGAATTCGAGAATGCGCTCTTTGATCTTCGGCAGGCCGTAGTGATCCGAATCGAGGATCTCCTGGGCGCGCACCAAATCGCGCAGCTCGCGGCTCTTCTTCTTCCAGGGCACCGAGACGAGCCAGTCGATGTAGTTGCGCGAAACGGTCGCCTCGGCGGACACCGGCGGCATGGCCTCGAGACGCTTGAGCTCCTGCTCGGCGCGCTGCTTCGCCTCCTTGGGCATGCCGCAGCCCTCGATTTTTTCCTTGAGCTCTTTGACTTCCTCAGCGCGGTCGTCTTTGCGGCCCAGCTCATCGTGGATCGCCTTGACCTTCTCGTTGAGGTAGTACTCCTTCTGCGCCTTCTCCATCTGCTTCTTGACCTGCACGTTGATGCGCTTCTCGATGTTGACCTTTTCGATCTCGACATCGATCAGGTCGTGCAGGCGCTGGAGGCGCTCGTAGGGGTTGACCAGGTCGAGAAGGGTCTGCTTCTCGGCGGTGGTCACCATCAGGTGGGCGGCCAGGGTATCGGCGAAGCGATCCGGGTCGTCCATCTTGAGGGTCGGCATCAGGCCCTCGAAGGCCAGGTGATGGGAGCTCTTGGCGTATTGCTCGAAGGCGCCCAGCACCTTGCCCATGTAGGTGTGGAGCTTGTCGCTCATCGGGAAGCGAATCTCGAGAGCGTCGATTTCGGCGTAGAGGCCGCCCTCGCGCTCGCCGAGCTCCACCAGGCGGGCGCGGCGCTCGCCCTCGACCATCACCTTGACGTTGCCGTTGGGCAATCGCAGGTTTTGGATGACCCGGGCGACCACGCCCATGGCCTGGATGTCCTCGCTGCCGGGGTCATCCACCTTGGGATCGCGCTGGGTGACCAGGAAGAGCTGCTTACCGGGCTGGGCCAGGGCTTTTTCCAGGGCTCGCACCGAGCTTTGACGACCGACGATGAAGGGCGCCATCATGTGCGGGAAGACCACCATGTCGCGCAGGGGAACGGCTGGGAGGATCTTGCGGTCCTCTTCGACAAAAGTTGAATTCATGGCATCTCTCATGGATTTCATTCACTACGGCGGTCGGTGGGAAAAAGTCGGCCCGCTCGCTCACTCAGTCTTTCTGCGGTGACGATCCACCGATCGGAGCTGGATCAGACGATGAGTCGCCGGGCGGCGATCACCCCGCCTGCTTGTAGAGCATCATCGGCTGGACCTGGTTCAGCACGACCTCGTCGGTGATGACCACCTCGTTGATGTCGGGCTGGGAGGGAATGCGGTACATCAGGTCGAGCATCAGCTCTTCCATGATGATGCGCAGGCCGCGGGCACCGACCTTGCGCTTGATCGCCTCGCGGGCGATGGCGCGCATGGCCTCTTCGGTGATCCGCAGCTTGACGTCCTCGAAATCGAACATCGTCTCGTACTGCCGTACGAGGCTGTTCTTGGGCTCGACCAGGATGCGCACGAGGGCGTCCTCGTCGAGGGCCTCGAGGGTGGAGACCACGGGCAGGCGACCGACGAATTCCGGGATGAGCCCGTACTTGATCAGGTCGCTGGGCTGCACGTGCTGGAGCAGCACTCCGTCGCGCTGCTTCTCGACCTTCTGGACCTTGGCGCCAAAGCCCATGGTCTTCTTGTTCATGCGGCGGGCGATGGAGTCTTCAAGACCCACGAAGGCGCCGCCGCACAGAAAGAGCACGTTGGTCGTGTCGATCTGCAGAAACTCCTGGTGGGGGTGCTTACGCCCGCCCTGGGGCGGCACGTTGCACTGGCTGCCTTCCAGGATTTTGAGCAGCGCCTGCTGCACGCCTTCGCCGGAGACGTCGCGGGTGATCGACGGGTTGTCGCTCTTGCGCGAGATCTTGTCGACTTCGTCGATGTAGACGATGCCGCGCTGGGTCTTTTCTTTATCGTTGCCCGAGGACTGGTAGAGCTTGAGAATGATGTTCTCAACGTCCTCGCCCACGTAGCCCGCCTCGGTCAGCGTGGTGGCGTCGGCGATGGTGAACGGCACCGCGAGGATGCGCGCCAGCGTTTGGGCGAGCAGCGTTTTGCCGGTGCCGGTCGGGCCGATGAGCAGAATGTTGGACTTCTGCAGCTCGACCTCGCTGCGGGCGCGCTCCGAATATTCGATGCGCTTGTAGTGGTTATAGACGGCCACGGACAGCTTGCGCTTGGCCTGGTCCTGCCCGATCACGTATTCGTCGAGCAGCTCCTTGATCTCCTGAGGCTTCGGAAGATCGGTTTCCTGCTGCTGCTCGTGCAGGCGGTCCTCGGCGATAATGTCGAGGCAGATATCCACGCACTCGTCGCAGATGAAGACCGCTGGGCCGGCGATCAGCTTTTTGACCTCGCGCTGGCTCTTGTTGCAAAAAGAGCACCGGAGAGAGTCGTCGCTGGAGTTTTTGCTAGGCATCTTTCCTCCTCAGGCAGACGTGACGCTGCCCGCCTCCATTGTATTCGATGTCTGGAAGGCGGGTGGATCCGGGAGTGCCGGGCAGATCCACAGGCTCAGGGCCGGCGCGCGCCTGGGCGGCGGCTGCCTGGGGCTCGCGGTCGATGATGCCTGGTGAATCATCCGGGTTTCTTGGATCCTCGCGCTCGGTGGCCCGGGCCGGGTTCGGCCGCCTGCCGGGTTCAGGGAGTGCTGGAGTCGTCGCGCCGCTTCATCACCCGATCAACGAGGCCGTATTTCACGGCTTCGTCGGCGGTCATGATGTTGTCGCGCTCGGTGTCTTTGTGAATCTTCTTGAAATCTTGCCCCGTGTGGTGGGCGAGAATCTCGTCGAGTCGCTTCCGCAGGGAGAGGATGTCTTCAGCCTGAATGGCGATGTCGGTCTGCTGGCCTCCGACGCCTTTCATCCACGGCTGGTGAATGAGCACGCGACTATTCGGCAGGATGGTGCGCTTGTCGGGCGCTCCCGCGGCGAGCAGGACGGCCGCCATGGACGCTGCCTGACCTACGCATACCGTGGCCACGTCGGGTTTGATGTACTGCATGGTGTCGTAGATCGCGAGGCCTGCGGTGATCGAGCCGCCCGGCGAATTGATATAAATCGCGATGTCTTTCTCGGGGTTTTCGGCCTCGAGAAAGAGCAGCTGCGCGATCATCAGGCTGGCTACTTCGTCTTCGATCGCTCGGCCTAGAAAGATGATGTTGTCTTTCAGAAGGCGCGAATAGATGTCGTAGGAGCGTTCCCCGCGGGTGGTCTGCTCCACGACCATCGGAATCAGCATAGTCGTCTCCTATTACGTGGGCCGTGACATATCTCAGAAATTGGTACGGCTCAGGCCTCGTCCTGGACCTCGGAGCTCGCCTCGTCGGACTCGTCAGCCTTGGGCAGATCGCCCAGAAGCTGGCCGAGGGTCTGGTCGCGCAGCAGCTGGGCGCGCAGCGGGTCGAGCCGGCCGTCCTCGGCGAGACGCTGGCGAAGCGCCAGGGAGGAGACTTTCTGCTGGGCCGCGGCCATGGCCAGAAACTCCTCGAACTTCTCTTCGTCGAGGCGAAGATCCTGCTCCTTGGCGATGGCGTCGAGAACCAGGCGCTCGTGCACCTGACGCTCGGCCACAGGCCGGACGCTGTCGGCGGCCGACTCCCAGTCGATATCGGCCTTCTCGAGGTCGACGCCCTGGCCGACCAGCTGCTCCATGCGCTCGCGCATGATGCGCTCGGACTCCTGCTGCACCACGCCCTCGGGCAGGCTGGGCAGCGGGTGACGGTCGCGTAGCTGAGTGAGAAGCGCCTCGGAGCGGGCGCGGCGCAGAGCCTCGCCCTTTTCGTTCCGGAGCCTCGCGGCCAGGGCTTCCTCGACCTCCTCGACGGTCTCGAAGCCGATTTTCTCGGCGAAGTCGCCGTCGAGCTCCGGAAGCTCCTGCTCGCGGATCTCCGAGATCTCGATGTGGTAGCGGTCTTCCTGCGCTTCCTCGCCCTCGCCGTGCCTGTGCACGTGCTCGACCTCGGCGCCGGCGCTCTTGCCGGTGAGCAGGAGCGACAGCTCCTCGTCGCCGTGGCTGCCGCCGATCTCGAAGTGAAGCGGCTTGGGGTCAGGCACGTCGATACCGCCTTCTTCTTCGCCCTCTTCCTCAGCGGCGGGGGGCTCCTCATCGAGCGAGAGGATGGTGCCGACCACGAGGTCGCCCTGGGCGGCGGGCCTGTCGACCGTCTGCCATTCGGCGAAGGAGCGGCGCAGGTCGTTCAGGGAGTCGCTGATCTCTTCGGCGCTCGGGTCGGCCGAATCTTCGGGGAGGTCAAAATTCTCGACGTCGGCGAGGGTGATCTGAGGGCGGGTCTCGACGACCGCGACCAGGGTCATGGCCTCGCCCTCCTCCATGTTGATCTCCTCGAGCTGGGGCGGGAGAAGGACATCGAGGTCTTTCTCGGCCTCGGCCTGCTGCCAGTAGCGCGGCGCCAGGCGCTCGGTGACCTCGCGGTCGATTTCGCTCTTGAATCTCTTGCGCAGCAGCTTCGCGGGAACTTTTCCCTTGCGAAAGCCGGGCATGTGCGCCTGCCGGCGGTAGTCCTGGACCACGC
>JBCCLG010000271.1:0-7062 GCA_039027015.1 Acidobacteriota bacterium
AAAAATATTTTGGCCGGGGGGGGGGGGCAATCTGGGTACGGGGCCGGGGGGCCGCGGGGCCGCTTCGGTGGGAAGGGCGCGTGCGCGGCGAGGAGCGGCGCTGGTGTAAAATAGCAATATTCAAATTCTAAATGCCGAGGAGGGCATCCCGTCGGAGCGTGCGCTCCGCTTTCAAGAGGGGCGCTTTCTCGCGCTGATCTCTCTTCCCACCGGTCATTCGGCACGGTCGGGAGAGGCCCTGTTCCACGCAGCTACGCCAGCTTCCAACTCCCAGGAGACCCCCCAGCATGATCGGCACTCTGATAGCGACCGCGGCGCCCGCAGCCGTCAACCCGGCGTCCACCTCCGAGGGCTTTCCATCCCCCGACCAGATCGAAATGGTGGTCGGTTGGGCGACCAATATCGGCATCGCCCTGGGCATTTTCGTCCTCGGCTGGCTCATCTCCAAATGGGGCTATTCGCTGACGCTCAAGGCCTTGCGAAAGGGCCGGCTCGACGAGGCCCTGTCGCGCTTCTTCGCCTCGATGGTGCAGTGGGGCCTTTTGGCCTTCGCGGTGATCGCCTCCCTCGACAAGGCCGGCGTCGAGACCACCAGCGTGGCCGCGGTTTTGGCCGCGGCCGGCTTGGCAGTGGGCCTCGCTCTCCAGGGCAGCCTGGGAAATTTTGCCAGCGGCGTGCTGCTGCTGGTCTTTAGGCCTTTCACCATCGGTGACCGCGTCACGGCGGCCGGCTACACCGGCAAAGTGGAGGACATCGGTTTGTTCGCCACCACGCTCTCGACCCCCGCCAACGAGCGCATCATCCTGCCGAACACCACGGTGACGGGAGACGCGATCATCAATCACACCGCCTCCGGCAAGATCCGAATCTCGATCGACGCCGGCGTGGCCTACGGCGCGGACATCGACCAGGTGTGCGCCATCTTGCTCGAGGCGGCCAACGAGTCGGACCTGGTGCTCGAAGACCCCGGCCCGGGCACGGCTTTCGTGGAGATGGCGGCCAGCTCCCTCAACTTCAAGGTCCACTGCTGGGCCGAGCCCGCCAACGGCGTGGCCATGCAGCATCAGGTGCGCACGGCGATCTACAATAAGCTCAACGCCGCCGGCGTGGAGATTCCGTTCGATCAGCTGGTGGTGCACAAGGCCGAGTAAGTGCCCCGCGGCGGCGGGCCGCTCGCCGCCGCGCTCTCAGGAGGAGGCTTCCGGCTCGATCGGATGGGCGCGCAGGAACTCCACGAAGTGGGTCAGGTGCCTCTGGCCTTCCTCGCGCCCCACGGCGACCACCAGGTCGAAGAGCGGCGGCCCCGCCTTCTGGCCCGAGAGAGCGATCCGGGTCGGGTGGATCAGAAAGCCCGCCTTGACTTCGCGGTCCTCCGCCAGCTGGCGCAGGGCGGCGTCGGTCGATTCGATGTCGTAGCTCTCGAGGGCCGCATAGCGATCGCGCAGCTGCTCGAGGATCTCGGGAAGATGCGCCTGCTTGCGAAATTTCTTCGTCAGGTCGAGGTCGTACTCGAGGCGCTCCTCGAAGTACGGCACCACGCCCTGGGCTAGCTCCGGCAGGGTCTTGGCGCGCTTTCTGTGCAGCTCGACCGCGTGGCGCAGGCGCTCGCCGTCGACCTCGCTGACGTCGAGGCCGGCTCGGGCCAGAAAGGGCTCGAGGTGGGGCCACAGCTCGTCGAGATCGAGCCCCGAGAGGTAGTGGGCGTTGATCCACTTGAGCTTGTCCACGTCGAAGACCGCGTTGGCTTTGCCGAGGCGCTCGGCGGTGAAGCTCTCGATCAGCTCGCGGCGCGACATCAGCTCTCGGTCGTCGCCCGGCGACCAGCCGAGGAGCGCCAGGTAGTTATAGAGCGCCTGGGGCACGATGCCCTGATCGCGGAATTCTTCGACCGAGGTGGCGCCGGTGCGCTTGGAGAGCCGCTTGCGGTCGGGGCCCAGAATGAGCGGCAGGTGGCCAAAGGCCGGCACCCCGGCGCCCAGGGCCCGGAACAGCCCGATGTGCTTGGGGGTGTTCGAGAGGTGGTCCTCGCCGCGGATGACGTGGGAAACCCGCATATCGATATCGTCGACCACCACCGAGAGGTGGTAGGTCGGAGTGCCGTCGGACCGCAGGATGATGAAGTCGTCGAGGGACTCCTCGGGAAAGGTGACGTCGCCGCGCACGAAATCCTCCACCACGATGGCCTCCTCGGGCATGCGGAAGCGCACGACAAACTTCTCGCCGTCGGCGATGCGGCGCTCGACTTCCTCGGCGGACGGCTGGGGGAAGGAGGTGCGATAGCGGTACGAGTCGCCGCGTCCGAGCACGGCCTTGCGCTCGGCGTCCAGCTCCTCGGGGGTGCGGAAGCAGTGGTAGGCGAGACCCTCGGCGAGCAGTTTTTCGGCCATCTCGCGGTGCCGCTCGATGCGCTCGCCCTGCATGAAGGGACCTTCGTCGATCTCGACCCCGAGCCACTCGAGGGCGTCGATGATCTGGCGGGTCATGGCGTCGTCGGAGCGCTCTTTGTCGGTGTCCTCGATGCGCAGGATGTGGGCTCCACCCAGACTGGTGCGCAGCAGCTCGTTGTAGATCGCCGTCCGCGCGCCGCCGACGTGCAGAAAGCCGGTCGGGGAAGGGGCGAAGCGAGCGCGGACGGGGCCGCCAAGGGGTGCGGACATGAGGGAGTCTCCGGTTCAGGGGGGTCGAGAGGAAGGGAGTGCGAGGGCGGCTAGCTCATCAGGCTGGCGAGGTCCTCGCGCAGGGCCGCCAGCTCGTCGGCTTCGAAAGCATTGTAGTAGCCGCGGATCTTGCCGTCAGCGTCTACCAGAACGAAGCGGTTGCTGTGCACGATGACCCCGTCGCCCTCCAGCATCGGGGTGGGGTCGAGCACCAGCTTGAAGCCCTCTTTGATGATCGAGGTCACTTCGCTCGTAGCGCCGGTGAGAAAGAGCCAGTTGTCCTTGGCCTCCAGCTTCTCGGCGTAGGCCTGCAGCACCTCGGGAGTGTCGTGCTCTGGATCGACGCTGATCGACACCCAGCGCACCCCGTCGGCGGGGGTCTGATCGGCCAGCTCCTGCATGCGTTCTGAGAGCACGGGGCAGATGCCCGGGCAGCGGGTGAAGATGAAGTCGGCCACCCAGGGTTGACCGAGCAGGTCATCGTTGGCCACGGTGCTGCCGTCGCGGTTGGTAAGCGCGAACTCCGGCGCTTCCATGAGCACCGGCAGGGTGCCGTCGTCGGTCAGGATGGCCGACTCGGAGCGCGCCTTCTGCCAGCTGAAGTAGGTGATCACCATGATCACCAGCAGGGTCCAAAGGGCGGCGAGCAGGCCCAGCATCAGGCGACGCGGGGGGCGTTGGGCGGCTGTTTGGGTATCGGTCATGGGAACCTCCGCGGAGCGGGGTCGTGAGGGGCCTTGTCCGGAAGGGGGGATGGGGCGTCGTCTAGAGAGCGGTTCGGTCGACCACCATCAGCAGCAGCACCACGGGCAGGTAGAGCACCGAGGCGAGCAGCACGCGGCGGGCGGCTCGGGCGTCCGGGGTGCGGCCGAATTCGAAGGAGAACCAGAGAAAGGCCAGGCCGCAGAGCACCGAGCCGGCGAGGTAGGCGGCGCCCGAGAAGCCGAGCACCGAGGGCACCACGCTCACCGGCAGCAGGGCGGCGGCATAGAGCACCATTTGACGCGCCGTGCGCTGGCCGCTGTCGCCGGCGGTGAGCAGCGGAAACCCGCCGCGGTCGTAGTCTTCGCGGTACATCCACGCGATGGCCAGGAAGTGCGGCATCTGCCACAGGAAGAGGATGCCGAAGAGGGCCCAGGCGAGGGATCCGAGGTCGCCGGTAGCGGCGGTACAGCCCATCATCGGCGGCATGGCCCCCGGAATGGCTCCGATCAGGGTCGAGAGGGAGCTGCGGCGCTTCATGGGCGTGTAGACCCACACGTAGAGCACCAGCGTAGCCAGCCCTACCCACGCGGTCAGGGGGTTGACCAGCCAGTAGAGCTGGGCGAAGCCGGCGCCGGTGATCGCCGTTCCCAGGGCGATGGCCGTGGCGACCGTCATGCGACCGGCCGCCAGCGGACGATTGGCAGTCCGCCGCATGGCGGCGTCGGTATGGCGCTCGAGCACCTGGTTGAAGATCGCCGAGGCGGTGGAGAGCAGCGAGGTGCCGATCAGCACGTGCAGAAGAATTCTGCCGTCGAATTGCGGCGCAGCCACCAGGTAACCGACCAGCGTCGTCAGGACCACCATCAGGGTGATTCGAGGCTTGGTCAGGGAGGAGAAGTCACGCATCACGGCGTGCTGCGATGGAGGCTTTGTGGCGCGCATGGTCGGGCCGTAGCGGGGGAAGAGGGGGCGCCGGCTCGGCTGCCCGGGGGACCTTTATTGTACCGCTTTGGGAGTCTGCCGGGGAGGGCTGGACGAGGCCGCGCGGCGGGCTTTGGATCGGCTTCAGCTCCCTCTAATTTTTAGAATTCGCCGACCCATCGAGCTTCGGATCTGGCTTTCTCTTGCCGCGTTGCGGCATAATAGAGTTGGGAAAACTGGAGCTGCGCCGCTTTGCGCTCAGCCGAGGCCAGACGGCGCCCGACGCGGGCGCCGGTCGCAGGGTCTAGTCCTCGGAATCCGGCGCGCTCGAGATTCCCGGCGCATTCGAGATCCCAAGAAAGGAGGCGACGAGATGAGCGAAGAAAGTTCCAGGGGCGAGAGGGTCCCCGTCGAGGAGTCTCTTCCAGGTGAAGCCTCGCCGCCTTCCGCCTCATCGGCCGACGGCGCCTCCGCCGACGCAGCGCCGGGAGAGGCCGAGGCTGACTCCGCCGACTCCGCCGACTCCGCCGAGCTGCCCGATGCGCGCAGCCAGCTGCTCAAATATTCGCTGCCGTCCCTGGCCGTCGCCGGCTCGATCGGTCTCTTGGGCATGGCGCGCGAGCGCTTTCAGCAGAGCCATATGTTCGAGCCCACGGTCTTTCCGCAAGGCGATTGGCAGCCCGAGGGCCTGCTTACGGAAGACGTCCACTTCGCGAGCGAAGACGGCACCGCGCTGCATGGCTGGTGGCTGCCCAATCCCCGCCCTTCCTCCCACGCGGAGGGGCCGATGACGGTGCTTTACTGCCACGGCAACAGCGGCAATATGACGGATCGAGCGGAAATCTTCCGCGGGCTGCACCGCCTCGGGGTGGATATTTTCGCCTTCGACTACCGAGGGTACGGACGCAGCGAAGGAGCGCCGAGCGAGGCCGGCGTGTGCAGCGACGCGCGAGCGGCGGTGGATCACGTCATCGCCGAGCTGGGGGTCAGCCCGCGGCGGCTGATCGTCTTCGGCCACTCCCTGGGGGGCGCCGTGGCGATCGACGCCGTTTTTCATCGCCGCCTGGTCGCCGGCCTGGTGGTGCAGTCCAGCTTCACTCAGAACCTCGATATGGCGCGGCACTTCTACCCGGACCTGCCGGTGCACTGGATTACGCGCAACGGCTTTCGCTCGATTGAGAAGGTGCCCGATCTGACCCTGCCCAAGCTTTTCGTACACGGCCAGGCGGACGAAAAAATTCCCTTTGAGCAGGGGGTTGAGCTCTTCGCGGCGGCCAGCGAACCGAAGAACTTTCTGCCGGTGCCCAAAGCGGGCCACAACGACCTGCCGACGTGGGGCGGCCTCAGGTATTTCAGCGCCCTGCGGCGTTTTGGGCGCGAGGCCCGGCGCTACGGCAGGACCCTGCGCCTCGACGGATAGAGGAGGGTGGCCGGCCAGGCGCGGCCGGCCAGGCGCGGCCGGCTAGGCGCGGCCGGTCAGGCGCGGCTGGCTAGGCGCGGCCGGCTAGGCGCGGCTCTCTCGCTACTGCAGGCTCCGCCGGGTCATCGGGCCGGTGACGCTGGTGAGGCCGTTGAGGTCCTCGGCCATGAGCTGGTAGGTGAGGGGAGCGATTTCGAGGCTGAACGAAAAAACGCTGCCCTTCCCGAGCTGGCTCTCGACCTCGAGGGAGCCGCCGTGGAGCTGAGCGATTCTTTGCGTGATGGCCAGCCCCAGGCCGACGCCTTCGCCGGCCGCGGTGAGCTTCGAGCGGTAGAAGCGATCGAAGATGTAGGGCAGGTCCTCCTCGGCGATGCCGCACCCGGTGTCGCTCACCGAGAGCACCAGCTCGGCGGGCTCTTTGCGCAGCCTGACGGTGACCGTGCCGCCCGCTTCGGTGTGGCGCAGGGCGTTCTCGATCAGGTTTTCGAGGGCCCGCTCCATCAGGCCGACATCGGCATAGACCGGCGGCAGGTCGGGATTGAAGTCGGCCTGCAGGGTGATTCCCTTCTCCTCGGCGCGCAGGCGGAAGCGCTGCACGTTGTCCTGGATCAGCTCGCCGAGGCGGAAGCGGTCGAGGCTGGGCTGCATCTCGCGTCCCTCGAGCTTGTAAAGCTCGATCAGCTCGTCGACCAGCCGGCCGAGCCGTTCGCTGTGCTTGAGGGCGATGCCGAGATATTCCTCCCGCTGCTTCTCGCTGAGCACGCCGCCGCGCAGGCACAGGGTTTCGAGATAGCCGCGCAGGGTAGCGATGGGGGTTCTTAAGTCGTGCGAGATATTGGCCATCAGCTCGCGGCGAAAGTCGGCGATCTGCTCGCTGTGATCGACCCGCCTGCGCAGCCGTTCGGCCATCTCCTCAAAGCGCGTCTCGAGGAGCCTCACCTCGTCTCCCGAAGCGGCCGGGTGCGGGGCGGGAATGGCCGACGACGAGGCGTCGTGCGCCGCAGCGCCTGCGGCGGCGGCCTGGGGCAAGCTGGCGGGCGCTGCCGGCAGCAGGAGGTTCGGCGGTTCGGCGGGTATTTCGTCGACCTGAAAGTCCTCCATGCGCCGGGCGAGGCGGCGCAGGGGTCGCGTGAAGACCAGGGACGCGATCAGGCCGATGAGCAGGGCGGCCGTACCGTAGGCCAGGGCGTTGCGCAGGCCGAGGCGAAGGATGTAGCTGCCGCGCAGATCCTCGGCCACCGAGTCGGTGAGCTGGGAGTTGAGCACCACGTAGAGGTAGCCCACGGGCTTGCTCGGACCCTCCAAAAGGGCGACGGAGAAGACCTTCCGGCTGTCCGGCTCGCGCGGATCATCGCCGAA
>JBCCLG010000272.1:0-7057 GCA_039027015.1 Acidobacteriota bacterium
CCATCGCGAGGAGCAGCCGGGCGGCGCCAACCCCATGTCGGCGGTGCTGGCCAGCGCCGAAGCCTGGCAGCAGCTGCCGGCGGGCGAGAAGCGCCTGGGACAAGACCCTTTTCTGTCGCTCGTCTCCGTGCAGCCCGGCACCTCGGTGGTGCTCGAGGCCGAGGACGAGACGGCGATCGAGACCGCCGATCCGTGGCTCCGGGATCTGGTGCGCGACAGCCGCAGGCTCTCCCCCGACTCGCCCCGCGGCAGCGCGGAATGGCTCGACGGCGATCGCGCCTGGGCGGTGATGTGGGACGCCTCCGTGGGCACCATCGCCGCCTACTCCGAGACCCGCGCCGACGGCTGGCGTAGCTCCACCTTCAGGCGCCGGGTCTCGCGCCTGGTTCTGCCGCTGCTGCAACAGCCGGCCGAGCCGGGCTCGCAGGATCACGGGGAGGGGTCGCCGTGAGCGGCGCCGCGGCCGAAGCGACGGCGAAGCTCGATCCCCAAACGGCGGCGCGGCTGCATGCGCCGGAGCGCTGGCCCGAGCTGTGCGGCCTCCTGGCCGACCTCGCTCCGCGACTCGAGTTCGTCGGCGCGTTCTCGGCGGACGGCGACATTCTGGCCCTGAGCGCGGCCGGCGCCGCCCCGCTTCAGCAGCCGCCCCTCGACACGCTCTGGGCGCTCGCCGAGCGCCTCGGGGGCCCCTCCCCGCTCGGCGGCAAGCCCAACCAGGGCCTGCAGCGGGCCATGGTGACCACCGGCCGCCGCAAGCTTTTGGTGCGCGCCCTCTCCAGCAGCCGAGGCTACGTTTTTGCCTGTGGCGAGAGCGAAGGCTTCACCACCGACGCCTGGCTTCTGCTGGACGCCGTGGCGGTGCTCGGAGGCGCCCTCGAAATCCGCAGGACCCTTTCGTCTCAAGAGGAGAAGCGCTGATGGACGGCTCGATCGTTTTTCGCACCACCCAGGACGGCCAGTCGGAGCTCGAGCAGCCCCAGCGCGGCCTGGGCACCTTGGCCAGACAGCTGCTGATCTTGATCGACGGCAAGCGCTCCGTGGCGGACCTAGGCCTGCTGCTCTCCGGGCACGGAGACATCGCGCCGGTTCTGCTCGAGCTGCTCGGCGCCGGCCTGATCACCACCGCGGTTCAGGGAGCGGCGGCGCCGCCCCCGGCCCTCGACGCTCGGGCGGCCGCCGCCGCCAACCCGGCGGCCGCGGTTCCCAGCCCGGCGGCCGTGCTGCCGCCCGGAGCCGAGACCTGGCCCGGCGTGGTGCCCGGCCAATACCCGGGCCAGCAGCAGCCGGTCCCCGCGCAGCAGCCCGCCCCGCCTCTGGCCGCCGTGCCCCAGGCGCCGCAATTTCCACAGCCTGCCGCCGGGCAGGTCTCCTCGGACCGAGGCACCTGGCCGGGTGTGGCCCAACCCGGCCAGGTGCCGCAGGCCCCCGTTCAGGCTCCGCCGCCCCAGCAGGCAGCGCCCCAGGCGCCCGCGGCCGATCCCATGACCCTCGACAGGCTCGAGCAGGCCAAGCGGGCCATCCTGCGGGAGATCCGCGAGATCTTCGGCCGCGACGCCGATCCGGTGGCCGAGAAGCTCCGCGGCTGCCAGGACCTTCAGGAGCTGGCCATGCTGGTCACCCGGGTCCGCGAGATCACGGTGGGCTACGCCGGCCGCGAGGCCGCCGACGAGTTCATGCACACCGCCAAAAGGCTGCTTCAGCAGGCGCGCTAAAGGCGCCGCCGATTTCCCTTGCCCTCACCTTAAATTCACCTCACGGAACGACACCTAGGAGGAAGCCCCGTGGACACATTCGCCCTCGTCACCCAATACTCGTTTTGGGTCTCTTTCCTCTGCCTTGCGGCAGGCACTTTTTACTTCATCATCGAACGCGACACGCTGGGCGAAGACTACCGCTCGACCTCGACCATCGCGGCGATCATCTGCGCCATCGCCGCCGCCAACTACTTCTACATGACCAAGATGGTCGGCATGGACGGCAACCCCCAGAGCCTGCTGGGATTCCCCACGGAGTTTCGCTATCTCGACTGGCTGATCACGACCCCGCTCATCCTGGTGAAATTTCCTGCCCTTCTGGGCTTTGACGAAGACCGCCGGCCGATGCTGGTGACCCTCGTTTTCGCCGACGTGGTGATGATCGTCACCGGCTACGCGGGCGAGACGGCGATCAACCAGGCCGAGGGCGGCATCTCGGGTCTCGGCATCTGGATGTTCATCGCCGCCTGCGTGGCGTGGCTCTTCATCATCTACATCCTCTACACGGTGGTGTCCTCCGCCGCCGTCGACAAGCTGCAGCCGATTCAGGAGGGCCTCAACCGGCTCAAGCTCTTCATCGTGATCGGCTGGGCGGTCTATCCCCTGGGCTATCTGGTCAGCATGTTCGGCCTCGGCTTCGAGGGGCAGCTGGCCCGCGAGCTGATCTACAACGTCGCCGACGTGATTAACAAGGTGGGCTTCGGCCTGGTGGCTCTCTTCGCCGCTCGCCAGGTGACTCGCGAGCAGTCGCTGCGCAAGGCCTTCCAGGACCTCTGATCCCGGCCGCTGATCAGAAGGATGCGCGGGTGAGCTCGAGCCGGACTTCGTTCTTCTCCTCCCAGGAGACGAAGTCCTTCGTGAAGTGCTTGACCCACACCTCGAGTCCGCCGTCTTTTTCGACGATCGCCGTGGCATCGGACAACTTCAGCTCCTCGCGCGACCGCACGCTGACCCAGCCGAGCATGCGGTCGCCGCTCGGCTCGCCCCACGCCAGCTCGCAGTGGCCGCCGAAGCCCGAGCCGCGCCAATAGCCCGAGAGCCAGCCGAGATCCTCGATCTCGGCGCCGGGGGAGCTCGCGCCCTCGGCGAGGGCGAAGGTGTTGGCGGAGTTTCGGACGGCCGAGGCGGCGTCGCCCTCGGCCTGGGCTGCCGCGGCCAAGGGAAAGAGAAGGGCGAACGCGAGGAGGGCAGCGGCGCAAGGGGCGGAAAGAAGCTCGAGGCGGGGCTCTTGATGACGGTTCATGGCGATCTCCTTGGGGTGCATGGAGGCAAAGGGTGCCGCTCCCTCGGCGGCTTCTGCTCCTATGACGATCGGCGGCGGCCGCACTCGACACCGCGCGCAAGAATTTTTGGAGGCCGCAGGGTCGGCTCCGTGCCGAGGGCGGAAGATCGGGGATCTTTCGGGCGAGGGCGTCATAAGATCACAGGCCCGTCAACCCGACCTTTCGAGGGCACACCGCGCGATCCCATGACCGAGACACCCAGCTTTCTCGCCTCCCCGCGGCTGCGGGAACTGCAGACCGAAGTCCTCACGATCGGCGAGTCCGAGGGCCGCCGCTTCGCCGTTCTCTCGGACACGATCCTCTATCCAGAGGGCGGCGGACAGCCGCCGGATCACGGCACCCTCGCCGGTCTGCGGGTCGCCGACGTTCAGAAGCGAGGCGGCGAGATCCGGCATTTCCTCTCAGGCGACGGCGATCTCGCCCCGGGGCCGGCGCGCGTCGAGCTCGACTGGGCCCGCCGCTTCGATCACATGCAGCAGCACTCCGCCCAGCACCTGCTGACCGCCGTCGCCGCGGACCGCTTCGGATGGCCCACCACCTCGTTCCATCTCGGCGCCGAGCTCTGCGCTATCGAGATCGACGCCGCGAGCCTCGGGGACCGCGATCTCGAGCGTCTCGAGGAGGCCGTCGCCGAGGAGATTCGGGCCGCTCGGCCGATCCGCACCCGCTTCGTATCGCCCCGAGACTACGAAGAGCTGGGCGCGCGCAGCCGGGGGCTTCCCGCCGGCCACGTCGGCGACGTGCGCCTGGTGGAAATCGAGGGGGTCGACCTCGCGGCCTGCGGCGGCACCCACGTGCACACCACCGCCGAGATCGAGGCCGTCCAGCTGCTCGGGGCGGAGTCCCTGCGCGGCGGGCAGCGCCTTACCTTCCTCGCCGGACGCCGGGTGCGCGGGAGGCTGCGGGCCCACGAGCGGCGCGGCGCCGAGCTGCGCCGGGTTCTCGGCGCGGCGGATGACGAGCTAGTGCAGATCGCCCGCGGCAAGCTCGACCAGCTGAAGGAGATGGGTCGCCAGCGGCGGCGCCTGCTCGGGGAGCTGGCGGAGCTGCTGATCGACAGGCTGCGGGCCGAGGGCGCGCCCCTGGTCGAGCGCCATTTCGACGGCGTCGACCTCGGATTCCTGGGCTCCCTGGGCCGCGGGCTGTGCACCGAAGAGAGCCGGCAGGTGGCGCTTCTGACCGGCACCGACGCCGCCAAGGGCTCTAAGCTGCTGCTGATCGCGGCGGGAGGCGCCGCGGGGCTAGATGCCCAGGCCCTCGGGCGCCAGGCGGCGGAGATTTTGGGCGGGCGAGGCGGCGGATCGGGGCGGATCTTTCAGGGCAAGGTCGCCTCCCTCGAGCGGCGGGGCGAGGTCGTGGTCGCGCTCGAGGCGGCGCTCGCGGACCCTTCCTGAAGTGAAGCCGGAGAGGCGCCGGGCCGCTCCTCGCCCTCAGGCGACCTCGAGGGCGCTCTCGACGAAGCGGCCGGCTTTGAGGACGAAGGCCCGCGGGCGGCCGGCGCCGCGCGCGGAGGTCGGCACGATCACGGTGACGAAGCGGTCCCAGGCGTTCTCCCGGTCGAGAGGGGAAGGTTCGGCCGGCTGGTCCGGGTGGGTGTGCCACACGCCGATCACCTCGAGGCCGCGCCCTGCGGCGCGCTTCATCGCCTCGAGGCAGTGCGCCGGATCCAGCACGAAGCGCTCGCCGCGAATTTCCTGCGCGGCCAGGTTCGCTCCCTCGGTCGCGAAGGCGACCCGCCAAGGGCCGGCGCGCCGCTCGCCGATCAGCAGGCCGCACACCTCCCGCGGGTAGCCCCGGACGCCCCGCGCCTGGAGATCCGCGAGCACCTCGGCCGGCACCTCCAGACCCTCGGCGAGGGCTTCATTCACGGGACGCTCCGCCGGGCCATTCCATGGGGCCAGTCTCGAGACCGGGAGCGAGCCTGTCAAGGGAGAACGCCGTTTCCCCCGGAGGCGGGTGAAGTCGGCGGAAGAGCGCGGAAAGCGAAGGATCGGCGGCCCTTGACCGACAATATAGCCAACACGCGATATCCTCAGCCTTCCCTTCGATTCCTTCCCGGAGAAAACCTGTGCCGAAACTCCGCCGCCTCTCCGAGGTCGTTCTCTGTCTCGCTCTTCTCGCCGCGCCGCTCTCGGCCTTCGAAACCCTGACCCTCAGCCCGGACGCCGCGGGCGGCATTTTCAAGCCCGACCTCCAGGCTTCGTTTCCCGACGTCGACTGGCAGACCCTCGACCGGCTCTACCTTCCCGCCGGCCACTTCAAGTACCTGCGTCTGGGGAATCTGCCGACGCGCTCCGCCGACAACCCCCTGATCATCACCAACCTCGGCGGCCAGGTCAGGGTCGGGGGGCTGGGTCACTACTACGTGATGGCCATCGCCGGCGGCTCCCACTGGAAGCTCACCGGCCGCTACGACCGGGACGCCGCCACCGGCGACCAGGGCTTCCCAGGGCACGCCGCGGGCTACGCCAACTCCCGCAGCACCTACGGCATCCTGATCGACGATACCGGCGGCCGGGAGGGCAACTCGTGCCTGGCGATCGGCGGCGGCGCCACCGACTTCGAGGTCGAGTTCGTGGAGGCCAGGGGCTGCGGGTTCGCCGGCATGACCATCAAGACCGACAACCAGGGCGAGGCCACCATGGCCAACGTGCGCCTGCACGACAACTACATCCACGATGTCGGCAGCGAAGGCTTCTATATCGGCAGCACCCAGTCTGAGCCCCAGCACACCTACACCGATCTCAAGATCTACAACAACCGGGTGATGCGCACCGGCACCGAGATGCTGCAGCTGGGCCAGCTGGGCGACGGCAGCGAGATCTACAATAACGTTTTCATGCAGGGCGCGCTCGACTGGAAAAACCCCTTTCAGAACTTTCAGGACAACGCCTCGCAATACGGCGGCCGCTACGGCACGATCTCGGTGCACCACAATATTTTTATCGGCGGCGCCCAGTCGCTGCTGATCTTCTTCGGTCAAGACAGAACGGGCGACGTCCACGGGGCGAGCGACACCCAATCGATCGAGCATAACTATTTCTCCCACGGCCGCAACGTGGGCATCTACGCCGGGCGCTCGGGCGATGGCGTTTCCACCTACCGCTTCGCCCACAACCACTTCCGGGCCCTGGACTTCCAGTACGACGAGGTCAACCCGAACACCGACCACAACGCCGTGCTGCGCCTCTTCCCGGAGCACAATCCGGTGGAGGTGGTCGGCAACCGCTGGGACGGCTCCCAGCGCTTCGCTCTGATCGGCTCCGAGGTCGACGTCGCCAGCGAGAGCGACAACCTCAACGTGGAGATACCGCCCGTGGTCTTTGTGGACTCAGGCTTCCCCTTCGACTTCGACTATCTGCGGCTCGAGATCTGGACCGACGTCGACTCGAACGACGCGCCGGTGCTTTACGAGCAGGGCGACTACGTGACCCACCTCGGCAAGCTCTACCTGGCCCTCGCCGCCAATTCCGGCGAGCTGCCGCCGGACTCTCCCGGGGCGTGGCAGGAGCGCCCCTACCCCGCCGACGACGTGCGCCTCACCGTCGGCTCGCCCTTCCAGGGCTATGGCCTGCTCGACAATCCAGGGAACAAGGCCTTCTTCGCCGATAACTTCGAAAGCGGCGACACCCACCGCTGGAGCAGCACTCAGCCCTGAGAAGCGGCTGGCCCGTGCCCGGCGACACGGCGCGGGCCTCTGACGGCTCAGAGCCGTGTCGCCCGACACTTTAGCGGTCCTTTTATGAGAGCCTTTGCCCAGAGAACGCGCCGCTCCTGCGCCGGCACGTCTTTCGCAGAAACGGCCCGCAAGCCCGTGACGCCGAGGGAACGCCCTCGTATCCCAGAGACCGCCCGAAGGAATATTCGATGACCTCTGCTACCTCAAGCACCCTCGTCTGCGACCTCTTTGCTTCATATCGACCTTCCAGCATCGGATTAGACTGCTGCCAGCTCTCCTATCGCTGGAAAACTGCTGAGTTCATGCCTCTCGTCGCCAAGACCAACAGCCTGATTCGATTC
>JBCCLG010000273.1:0-7050 GCA_039027015.1 Acidobacteriota bacterium
CCGGATCACCGTGGATCGCAGCAGTACTGTCGGCGGGCGAATTTATCTGGACGGGCAGAGGATTCGAAACTTCAACCCTCGGAGAGTTTCCGGCAGCCTATCGAATGACGAGCGACTGGAGATCGGCCGGAACAACAGCGGTTCAAACCACTTCAACGGCCTGATCGATGAGGTGAACCTCTTTGATCGGTCCCTCACGTCGTCCGAAATCGCCGAGATATGGCGCGCGGACACCTTCGGTTTGTGCAAGCCTGGGCTTGTGCCGGCACCGCTCACCGCGACGCTCGCTTGCGTCGGCGTCGGCGTCGGCGTCGGCGTTGGCGCCGGCGATGGCTACGCCTGCCAGGTGACTTCCGTCGACGGGAGCGGCGGCAATGGATTCTCTTGGAGCTATTTCGGGGACGGTAACCTCTTCCCGTCCGGCGACTCGGCCCAGGTGATGATCGGCAGCTGCAGCGGGAGCCTCAACCACATCACCGTCACGGTAACCGATAGTTCGGGGGCGAGCGTCTCGGCGGCCCGCAATTTACCGTGCCTCGGAGGATTCGGCTGATTTCGTCGAGTAACCTGCTATCCCCGGGGCTCTCATCACCTGAAGGGCCCGGCCCCCTCCATGAGGGTCAAGCCAGGCTGGCTTGGATCAAGATTGGGTCAGTGGTGACCGTGACCTGGCGCACTCCCATGCAACACCGTGGCATGCAGATAAGCTCAATCAATTCCACGTTTACGAATCTATGTGGAATGCGATGCAGCGAAAAAACATAAGCGAGGGCTTCGTCGTACCTGCCGAGACGGTAGAGCACCTGACTCTTGTTGAGGACTATTGTGAGGTGCGGTCGCGGCCTCTCTATTCATGAGTCTGCGCCAGGACGCTGAACATTGACTCAGCTCGGGGGCCGGCGGCTCTCTCCAAGAAGAGCCGCTACATTGAGACGATTCTCAGAAGACGACGCGGCTCCACGCCGACAGGTCGCCTGTTTCGAAACCATCGCTGAGGATCACGCCTTCGGCAATCCGCAGATGCTGATCTGCGTTCACGTCCGTCATCACGTCGACGTGACCGCTCGGCCAGCGGATGCGGAGCTCGTCGACGCGGGTCGCGGCGCCTAGGCCGAAGTGGACGGCGGCGGCGTCCTGGGAGTGGGCGCTCGAGCCGCCCTTCACCTGGCGTCGGCGGGTGACGCTTCCGACTCGGGCTTCGACGACGGTGCCGATGGCGTCCGGGCTGGACGTGACGCCCCGCAGCTCGAGCACCAGGTAGTGACCCGGGGCGGGAGATTCGTTGCGGAAGAGCTGAAAAGGACCGTTCTGGTTGACCACCGCGAGGTCGAGGTCGCCGTCCCGGTCATAGTCGGCGACGGCGCTTCCGCGCCCGTTGCCGGTGATGAGGCCCGCGTCGGCGGCTACGTTGGTAAATCCGGCGTGGGAGCCGTCACCGTCCTCGCCGTCATTTCGGAAGAGAAACTCGGTCTCCGCCGAGGCGATCTTGGCGACAAAGAGGTCTTCCCATCCATCGGCGTCCGCGTCGAAAAAGTTGACGCCCCACGAGTCGTGGGCGGCGATGCCGAGGACGTCGGCGGTGTTGTCGTCAAAGCCGCCAGCGCCGTCGCCGGCGTAGAACACGTTGCCCAGGGGCGCGGCGTCGAGGGTTGTTTGGTAAATGTCCGAGATGTAGAGGTCCCAGTCGCCGTCGAGGTCGACATCGGCGGTATCGATTCCTATACCGGCCTGGGCGTCGTCGCCGATGCCGGCCCAGTCGCCGCTGATTTCTCGGAAATGCGGGCTGCCGAGAGCAAGAGGATCGTGCCGGTAGAAGAGATCGTCCACAAACGGACTCGCCTGCTTGAACGCTACGTTGATCACCAGAAGCTCGGGCCAGAGGTCGTCATCGAGGTGGAACCCGGCCGAGACGAGGGCCGCTCGATCGCGGCGCAAGTCGGTTCCCGGATTGACGCCGCTCGCGGCGGTGACGTCTTCGAAGGTGCCGTCGCATTGATTGCGATAGAGCTGGTCGCGGTTCGCCGGGTTGGCGCCGCCGTTCATCACCAGCTGGCCCACGAAGAGGTCTACGCAGCCATCGCGGTCGTAGTCGAAAAACGTCGCGGTCTTCGAGCGCCTGGCCGGCAGATCGCCAAATGGAGGATTCGCCAGCCCCTGCAGGCCCGCCTGGACGGCGCGCTCTGCGAAGAGCTTCTCTCCGGATTCGAGTTCGCCGCCGGTCTCGATCCAGCGATTGTGGGGCATCACCGTGACGCACAGCCCCCTCTTCTCTCGAAGCACCGCCACCATGTGCTGCACGAACATCAGGTCGGCCTTCTTGCCGCTCTCAGGGCAGAAGCCGTAGCGAAAGCGCTCTGGGAAGGGGATCCCGTCCTTCGTGTAGTTCTGGCTGAACGGCGGATTGGTCAGCACGCGATCGAAGCGAGTCAGCTCGCCGGCTTCGAGGTGCATCGGCTCCGCCAGCGTGTCGCCGTTGCGCAGGTCGGCATCGGGGATGCCGTGGAGCAGCATATTCATCTTGCTGATCGACCACACGCCGCCGTTCGACTCCTGCCCGTAAAGGCCGAGATTGCGCGAATCCATGCGGTGCTCGTCGAGGTACTCCTTCGACATCACCAACAAGCCGCCCGAGCCCGAGCAAGGGTCATAGATGCGCATCTTCTCCTTCGGCGCGGCGATGCGCACCATCATGCGCACCACCGAACGCGGCGTGTAGAACTCGCCGCCCTTCTTGCCCGCTGAGTCGGCAAACTCGCGGATCAGATATTCATAGGCCGCGCCGAGTAGATCCGGATATTCGAAGTCGTCATTGCGCAGCGGGACTTTCGAAAAGTGCTGGATGAGATCGCGCAGGCGCTTGTCGGGGATCTTCGACTGGCCCACCTTGCGATTGAAGTCGATGTGGCCGAGCACCCCTTCAAGACTCGTATTCGTCTCCTCGAGAGCGGCCAGCGCCTTATTCATTCCGTCGCCCACGTCATGGTGAACTTCGTCGCGCAAGTGGTCCCAACGAGCCTCCTCGGGCACGAAGAACGAGCCGGCGTCGGAGTAATAGCTGGGATTGTTGGCACGCCTCTCAGCTTCCGGCTGGGAGCGTCCAAGCTGCAGCTGGCTCTGGACGACTTCCTCGAAGCGCTCGTCGAAGACATCGGAGCAGCGTTTGAGGAAGAGCACGCCGAAGATGTACTCCTTGAATTCGGAGGCGTCCATCTTGCCGCGAAGAATGTCCGCAGCGGCGAAAAGATGGCGTTCAAGCTGGGGCAGGGTCAGCGGCATGGGCATCCAGTCGAAGGGGGGCGGCCTGCCGAGCACCGGGATTCCTCAGTCGCGTCGAGGCCCCACGATCCCCCGGAAGTGAGCTCCGGCCTGCGGCCGGGCAGTTTGAGGGGGCAAGCGTACCGACTCTCCCGCTGGAGGTCTATCGCAACGTCGCCTCGCTTTGGAGGAGGAGAGAGTGAGCTCAAAGTAGAGCATTGGGCCGGCGTCAGCGTGCCTGAGAGGGCACGGTTTGCGGCTCTTTCGCCGAGTAGTGTTTTTCATATCCACAGACCCTTTCTCGCGTAGAATCGACTGAATCGGTCATCAATTTCTATAAAAATGCAAGGTTTAAAGATTGACTCGCGCAGGATATGATGCCAACATGATAGACGAAGTAAGGGTTGATCAAGAAGAATTCGAAGCTGCCGATTCAACGTCACGGGCGCAGGCACCGAAACGAAGAAGCTGTGAGAGGTCGATGATCAAGAAACTCCCAATGCTGGCTATCACCCTTGGCGTGGCTTTCTTCACGGGCAGTGAGGGAGTTTCCGCCGGCGACCGGACGATCCGTCTCTCCGGGGCGGTCTCGAGTGATGGAGAGGCAGCGATTCGCATCACGGCTGAACCGGTGGCGTCCCGTTGGCAGAAAGCAGCCCGCCTCGCTCGCGCTGCGGGTCTCGACATCGAAACTTCAGTAGCCCGGAGCCTCTCGGTCGAAGCGGAACGGGCGGGAGAATATTGGCTGGATTTGGAAGCCGGACTGTGGTCTATCCGAGTGCAACAGGAAAATCGTCTCCCGCTTTGCCTAGTGGCTCTTCCCTTGATCGCTGACCGTGACCTCGGCGCTGTGCAGCTTGATCGACAGGGGCAAGCTCTGCGGGTCGTCGGCAGCGACGGGAGGGCTCTCAAGGAAGCCTTCCTGGTACCAGAGTCGATCACTAAGTCTGGCACCCAGCAGGCATTCCACTGGTTGAGCTGTTCAGATCCGGTACGCGCTGACCCGCAGTCGGGCATGCTTTATCGTCCTGAGGGCAGAGCGGTCGTAGTCGCCGCGCCGGGCCATATCCCACAGCTCCTGGAAGCCGACAGGCCAACGAAGAAGGTCGTGCTGAGGCCCCGGGGCAAAGTTGTCAGCACACAAGCGACGAGTGGCGGGATGCCGCTCGAGGGTGTTCTGGCTCTCGGGGAACGAGTGTGGCCTATCTCGGTGAGTAATTCGCAGGGGCGCCTGAACCTATGGCCCGAATCGACTCTCGATCTTCTGAGTCCAGACGGCAGGCTTCTTGAAGAGCTCTCAGGCGAGACCGCCAAAGCGATTTTTGCGCCGCCGGTCTCGATCTCGGGGCGGGTAGTGGAGTACCAAGACGATCTCGCCATCGGCGTTGGCGGTGCGCTCGTCTGGTCCCAGGAGGATCCTGGCCTCTGGACGCGGGCAGACGCGCAGGGCAGATTCTCACTGCCCCATGTGCCGCTGGACCCCTCAGAAGCGTTTCCTTCGGTCGTCGTCGGCTATGCCGCCCCTGGTTATGGTGAACAGCAACAAGGAGTCGGCGCCGGAGAACCCGGAGGCGAGGCGCGCAGAGAGCTAGAAAATGTCGAGCTCTGGTTGCCTCGAAGGCCAGCTACGGCAAGCTTCGTGGGCAGTGTCGTGGATCAGGCGGGAGAACCGATTCCGGACGCACAGGTCGTGGCCATTCCGGCAGGAGACCTCGATGAGAGAGCTCGTCTATTCGCTGGAGCCGGAGTCAGGCAGAAGTTGGAATTCACGACCGACGTGCTGGGCACCTTCTCCGCGGACATCGTGGCTCAGAGGACCGAGCGCTGGGACCTCGTCGTGACCTCCGGCGAGCGTCCTCCACTGGTAGTCGCCGGCTTGAGCAGCCCGGACGCTGGTCAGAGTCGAGAGGTTGGCAGCCTGACGCTTCCAGCGCCCTGGAGCGTTTCCGGGCGAGTCGTCGATGTGGAAGGCAGGCCGGTGGAAGGGGCCATGGTCGAGAGCCGGTTTCGAGTCTCGTTCAGCGAGTGGAGCGAATCCTTCACCGACAGTTCGGCCGGCCAGGTGTTGAGCGCAGCGGACGGTCAATTCTCAATCCCGGGCCGTGCTCCCGTTGGAGTGAACGGCGGCTTCGACCTGCACGCTTCGAAACCGGGGTATCGAAGCGCCGAGCTGAAGAATTTTACGGAGCCGCGGGCCACGGAGCTGAAGCTGGTTCTCGAGCTCGAGTGGTCTCTCTCCGGCCGCGTCTCGTCCAAGGATGGCGAGCCAATCGAGGGGGCGCTGCTCTTCCCGGGCTCAACTTCTTCCCACGGCAGTCATGAGCTGATGGCCGTCGGACCTCTGGCGAGCACCGGCCCTGACGGAAGATTCACGATCGCCGATTTTCCTCCTAAAGAGCAGTACTTGACGGTCGAAGCCGAGGGTTTCGCGACCGAGCGCCTCGAAGTCCAGTCCGAACAGGCCGACCTCGACATCACTCTCGAGCCCTCTGCCGGATTGGCCGGCTCCGTCGTGAGCCAAGACGGCTCACCGGTCAGAAATGCCGTCGTGCAAGCAGGCCCGGTGCTCGCCGTGACCGATGGGGGCGGCGCTTTCCATCTTGACGGGCTGCCTGACGGGCGATTTCTGGTGCATGCACATCACGACGATTTCGGCCGAGCTCAGCAAGAAGTAGAGCTACATGGTGGCGAGAAGGCGCTGGTCAGCCTGACCTTGAGAAGCGAGATCGTCGCGAAGGGGCGGGTTATCGGCCCCGACCAGATACCGGTTCCCAGAGCAGTGGTTCGCGCGACGGACCGTCTCGGTCAGCCTTCAACGGCCTTTACCAACTCTGAGGGGCGCTTCCAATTCCTTGAGCTGGATCCGGGGGCCTACTCGGTCACCGCGTCAGCGACCGGCTTGGTGGCGGTAGAACCTCGAGAATTCGTGCTCTCTGAGACCTCGCGCCCCTGGCTCCTGGAGGTCGAAAGACGTGGTGCGATCGACGGCACGCTGGTGGGTCTCGATCATGAGCCCTGGCAGGTTCGGGTTCATTGGTCGTGTCCGGGCAAACCGCTAGTTCCTGGAAAAGTTTCTGATGACGGCACCTTCATGATCGAAGACGTCTCCCTAGGGGACTGTTGGGTGACCGGCCAGGTGATGGGTAGCGACGTGCTGGCGAGAGAGCGGCTCGTGCTCTCGTCCGAGAGACCGAGCGCTTCGCTCGAGCTTTCCTTCTCGAGTGGCTCTGCTTTCGAGGGCCGGCTGATCCGCGACTCTCGGGCTCTCGATGGTGCTCAGCTTCGACTGTGGGCTGACGGGGCCGTAGTCGGCACGATTCGCAGCAACAGTCTGGGTGATTTTTTCTTCTCGAGAGTGCCTGAAGGCAGCTATCGACTTTCAGTCGAGATCGCCGGCCAGAGTTTTTTCTTTTCCGAGGCCGTCACGGTTCCAGGGGCCTTTGCCGAATGGCATTTGGAAACGGGACGGTTGCAGGTTGAGGTGCGCGATCTCTTCGGCAACCCGCTTCCCTTCGCGCGAGCCAATGCGCGTCCGCTGAGCGTTTCGGATTCAGCTCGGAGTCGTGCGTCGTGTTTCGATGGCATCTGCCAGTTTCAGAACCTTTCGCGCGGGCGCTATGAGGTAACCGTCGGCGCACGTGGCTACGGAATTCAGGAATTACAGGTCGTGATCGAGGGGGTACGAATGGAAACAGCGTCCGCAGTACTCAGTCCAACCATCGACTAGTGGACTGTAACACTTGAATGATTAGTGATATGCTCTCGCCCATGAGAGCCAACAAAATTCTTCTGAGC
>JBCCLG010000274.1:0-7036 GCA_039027015.1 Acidobacteriota bacterium
CAGCTGGGCGTAGCCGACCTTGACCATCTCGTGAACGTCGGCGCCGTCGCGCTGCAGACGCTCGTGCGGCTCTACCAGCAGGACCACGTCGAGATCGCCGGGCGGTCCGCCGCGCTGCCCGTGCTCGCCCTCGCCGCGCAGGCGCAGGCGCATGCCGTGGTCGATGCCGGCGGGGATCGTCACGTCGAGCTCGCGCAGCGCCCGGCGGCGGCCTTCACCGCGGCAGTCGGGGCAGGGGTTGGTGATCAGGCGGCCGAGCCCGCCGCATTCGGGGCAGGTCCGGGCGACGCTGAAGAAGCCTTGGCTAAAGCGCACTCGGCCGGCGCCGCTGCAGGTTTGGCAGACCCTCATCTTGCCGTCAGCGCTGCCTGTCCCGTTGCAGGTCTCGCACTTCTCGAGGCGCTCGAAGCTGAGCCTCTTCTCGGTGCCGAAGGCGGCCTCCTCGAAGCTGATCTTGAGGTCGTAGCGCAGGTCGGCCCCGGGCACCCCCTGGCGCGCGCTGCGGCGGCGTCCGCCGAATCCGAAGAGATCTCCGAGGACGTCTGAGAAGTCGCCGAAAACGTCGGGGTCAAAGCCGCTGAAGCCGCCGCCTCCGCCGCCGGCTGCCTGGTGACCGAAGCGGTCGTAGCGCGCACGCTTGTCGGAGTCCGAGAGCACGGAGTAGGCCTCGGCGGCCTCCTTGAACTTCTCCTCGGCCTGCGGGTTGTCCTGGTTGCGGTCCGGATGGAACTGAACCGCCAGCTTCCTATAGGCGGATTTGATGTCCGTGGGCGTGGCCTCTCGGGTGACCCCGAGCACTTCGTAATAGTCGCGTTTTTGACTCATGAAAATACGGGCGGCGAAGACGTGGGGTCTCGGGTGCCGGGGTCTCGGGTACCGGGCGCGGCGGCGGCGATATCAGCCGGCCCTCCGCGCTCCTTCCGAGCCGCCGTCAGGGCCGCTCGCTCCCCCCTCCTCGACTCGAGGAGCCTGTTTGAGCAAGCGAGCGGGCCGCTCAGCCTTCAGAGCCGGCCTGCTCGAGCATAATCTGAGAAAGTTTCTGGGACACCGTGTTGAGGTCGAAGATCGCGGCCTCGAGATCGGCTCGCTCGTCTTCGTTGAGGGCCAGCCGCGCGCGCAGGAAGCTCTGATGGATCTTCTTGCGCTCGTTCTCGCCCAGAACCTCCTGAAACTGCTCGAAGACCCGCTCGTTGGAGTACACAAGGCCCTCGAGACGGTTTTTGACCCGCCGCAGCTGACGCTTCTTCGCGTCGTCCTGGGCGAATTCCTGGGCCTCTTTGACCAGGCGATCGATTTCCTCGGTGGTCAGGCCGCTCGAGGCGTTGACCTGGATGCCCTGCTGCTGATTGGTGGAGAGATCCCGCGCCGAAACGTTGACGATACCGTTGGAGTCGATGGCGAAAGTGACCTCGATCTGCGGCACGCCGCGCGGCGCCGGCGGAACCCCCACCAGCTCGAAACGGCCCAGAGACCGGTTTTCGGCGGAGATCTCGCGCTCGCCCTGGAGGCAGTGGATTTCCACTTTGTCCTGGTTGTCGACGACGGTGGTAAAGATTTGCGTGTTCTTGGTCGGAATGGTGGAGTTGCGGCCGATCAAAGGGGTAAACAAACCGCCGTGGGTTTCGATTCCCAGAGAGAGCGGCGTGACGTCGAGCAGCACCACGTCCTTGATCTCGCCGTCGAGAATGCCGCCCTGGATGCCGGCGCCCATGGCCACCACCTCGTCGGGATTGATCTCCCGGTTGGCGGCCTTGCCGAAGATCCTCTCGACGTGGCGCATGACGATCGGTGAGCGGGTCTGGCCGCCGACCAGCAGAACCTCATCGATATCCGAAGGGTCGAGGCCCGCGGCCTCCATGGCCTCGTTGCACGGCCCTTCGGTGCGGTCCACCAGATCCTGCACCAGCGACTCGAAGTGGTCGCGGGTCAGGGTGCGGGAAAGGTGCCTCGGGCCGCTGTCGTCGGCGGAGATGAACGGCAGGTTGATCTGCGCCTCTTCGACCGTCGAGAGCTCGCATTTCGCGCGCTCTCCGGCTTCCTTGAGCCGCTGCAGGGCCATGCGGTCGTTGCGCAGATCGATCTGGGTCTCCTCCAGAAACTCCTGGATGAGCCAGTCCATGATGTGCTGGTCGAAGTCCTCGCCGCCCAAATAGCTGTCGCCCGAAGTGCCGCGCACCTCGAAGACGCCGTCCGAGAGATCGAGGATCGAAATATCGAAGGTGCCGCCGCCCAGGTCGTAAACCGCGACCGTTTGATCGGTGTTGCCCTTGTCGATGCCGTAGGCGAGGGCCGCGGCGGTGGGCTCGTTGATGATGCGCCGCACCTCGAGGCCGGCGATCCGCCCGGCGTCTTTGGTCGCCTGGCGCTGCGAGTCGTCGAAGTAGGCCGGAACGGTGATGATGGCCTCTTCGACCTCCTCGCCGAGGGTGTCCTGGGCGAAATTCTTGACCTCGGTCAGGATCCAGGCCGAGATCTCCTGGGCGCTGTATTCCTTCTCGCCGATCTTGACCCGCACGTCGCCGTTGGCGGCTTTTGAGAGGGTATAGGGCAGCACCTCCCGAGCGCGCTGGACCTCGGGATCGTCGAATTTCCGCCCGATCAGCCTTTTGACCGCAAAGACCGTGTTCTGCGGGTTGGTCACCGCCTGACGCTTGGCGATCTGACCGACCAGACGGTCGTCGTCTTCGGTGAACGCCACGATTGAGGGCGTGGTGCGGCTGCCCTCGCGGTTGGCGAGAACCTTGGGCGCCAGAGCCTCTACGACAGCGCAGCAGCTGTTCGTGGTGCCAAGGTCGATACCGATGATTTTAGACACGGCGGATGCGATTCTCTGGAGACAGGGGCGCGTATCCGACCCGGGAAAGGGCGGCGCGCGAGCTGATGCCGATCTTACTCGTTGGCTCCGTCTTCGGATGCCGCCGCCGCCGCCGCGCCAGCAGCCGCCGGAGCAGCGGCGGCCGGCGGCGCCTTTCGAGGCATCGCGACGTGGACCATCGCCGGACGCAGCAGGCGATCGTGGATGGTGTAGCCGGACTGCAGCTCGCGCAGCACCGTGGGCACGTCGATGTCGCTCGAGTCTTCCCGCGCCACGGCCTCGTGGACCGTCGGGTCGAAGGGCTGGCCCTCGGCCTCGACGCGCTGGACGCCGAAGCGCTTCATCACCTCGCTCTGCTGGCGCAGGATCATCTCCAGGCCCTGCTTGAGCTCTTCGATACTGCCGGAAGAGGCCATGGCACGCTCGAGATTGTCGACCACGCCGAGAACGTCTTTCATGACGTCCGCGACGGCGAATCGGCGCAGGGACTCTTTCTCTCGCTCGGTGCGTTTCCGGAAGTTGTCGAAGTCGGCCAGGGTGCGCATCAGCCGCTCCTTGAGCTGTGCCGCCTCTTCGCTGCTGGCGGCGTCGGCCGGATCCTCCGGTTCGGCGGCGACGATCTCGACCTCGGCGGCGCTCTCGTCCTCCGCCTCCTCGCGCTCGTCACGCAGCTTCTCCACGGCGTCGAGGGCCGAGCGCATCGCCTCCTCCACGCTGTCCGTGGAGCTTTCGTCGAGGTTGAGCTCGTAGGCTTCTTCGCCGGCCACCGCGGCCTTTTTCTCGTGATCCCCCATGGTCTTCAGCTGTGCTCCGTCGAAACTTGATCTTGATCGCGCGCCAGGGCTTGGCTCAGGGTGTCGCTCAGATAGCGCACCAGGGGCACGACGCGCGGGTATTCCATGCGTGAGGGGCCGATAACCCCGAGGGTCCCGATGGGTTGGCCATCGGCCGTGTAGGGCGTGGCCACCAGGCTGAAGTCCAGCTCCTGGGTGACCTCGCTGTCCTCGCCCAAATAGACGCGCACGCCGTCGCCGGACTCGAGGCACAGGCTGAGCACGTTGGTCAGCCGGGCTTTATCCGCGAAGGTGTCGAGCATTCGGCGAACGGTCTCCAGGTCGGACAGTTCCGGCTGTCCGAGCAGCGAGGTGGTGCCTTCGACGAGCACGTCCCGAGGGGCGGTGGAGCCCGTCAGAGCCTGCTGGGCAAACGCGATGGCGCTGCGCAGCCACTCGTCGAGGTGACTCTTCTCCTCGGCCATGATCGTCAGCAGATGGTCGCGAATTTCGCGTACCGTCTGGCCGGCGAAGTGATCTGTGACGTAGTTTGAAAATCGTACCAGGTCTCGCCGCGGGATGACCGATTCGGTCTCCACCACCACGTTGTCGACAAAGCCGTTCTGCGACACCACCACGCACAGCACCCGCTGGCCCCCGAGGGGAACGAAATCCGCCGAGCGCAGCACGATCTCCTCGACCGCGGGCTTGAGCACCACGCCGATCTGGCTGGACAGCTCGGAGAGCAGGTGCGACGCCACCGCCAGCACGCGGTCGGCGTCGCTGGCCACGTCCATCTGGTCGTGGATATAGCGCCGCTCTCTGGCGGGCAATCTTTCGGTGGTCATCAGCGTCTGCACGTACATGCGGTAAGCGGATTCGGTAGGAACGCGTCCGGCGGAGGTATGGGGCTGGCGAAGCAGGCCGAGATCCTCAAGGTCGGCCATGGTGTTGCGGATGCTGGCGGCGGAGAGGCTGTGCTGCGTGTGCTTGGAAAGCAGACGCGAACTCACCGGGTCACCGGTCAGAGCATAGGTGTGGATTATGTCTTTTAAAATTTCGCGGTCGCGATCTCCCAGGCGCGACTCTGCCCGGGTGCCGCGCAAACCGCCGCCGCTGCCTCGGGTGCCGGCAGCATCGGTGGGGGTCTCCCGGGGGGCTGGTTTGGGATCCAAACGCTTCCTGGCCACTTGATTCGTCCTGGGGAATAGCCTCGGGCGACTCCGCCGGCTCAGGGTGAGCCTGAAGGAGCGCCGCTTTCGCTCGCGTACATCCCGCTACTGTATCGTAGGCGAGATGCCGGAGACCAATCGAGTGCCCCCCGCCGGCGGGAACCCCGCGGCGCCGCTCTCGGGCCTGCGGGTGGGCATCCTCGGGCCCGGGCGAGTCGGGCAGAGCCTGGGCCATTGGCTGCTCGAGCGAGGCGCTCGACTCACCCTCTGGGGGCGGCGCAGAGCCGAGGGCGTGGCGGCCCTCGAGCGTGGGGGAGCCCGATTCGCGATCCTCGACCGTCTGGCGGCCGCGCTGGCCGCGTCCGAAGAGGCTCCGGAAGACCTCTATATAGTGGCGGTCTCGGACGCGGCCCTCGGCGGGGCCGCGCGGCGTCTGGCCGAAGCCCTGCGCGGCGCGCCCGAGAGCGGGCCCGTCGCCGCCCTTCACGTCTCCGGGCCTCACGATCGCGAGATCCTCTCGCCGCTGCGCGCCGCGGGGGTCGCCATCGGCTCCTTTCACCCGCTGCGAGCTTTCGCCGACGTCAGCCTGCGGGCCGAGGACGCCGCGGGCGTGACCTTCGCGATCGACGGCGATCCGCCGGCCCTCGCCATCGCCCGCCGCCTGGGCGAATGCCTGGGCGGCGACCTGGTCGAGGTGTCCGGAGAGCGCCGGGTTCTCTACCACCTGGCCGCCTGCCTGGCAGCGGGCGGGGTGGCGACCCTGATGGCGGCGGTGGACGCCCTGCGCGAGGCGGCCGAGCTGCCGAAGGAGCTCCTCTCCTCCTACCGCCATCTCACCCTCGGAGCTCTCGAACAGCTGCCGACGGACGGCCGACCGCTGGCCTCTGCGATCACCGGGCCGGCGGCCCGAGGCGATGTTTCTCTTCTCGAGCGCCAGCGCGTCGCCGTCGAGCGCGCGGCGCCCGAGCTGCGGGCGACGCTCGACGCGCTGAACGAGCTGACCGCCAGGCTGCGCGCGGAGGCCGCGGTCGACAGCGCCCGAGAGTTCGAACCCTGAAGGCCCCCGGGTCCGCCGTTTGAGCCGCCATCCGCCGGGGCTTTTTTCACCCTTCGGCCGTCTAAAAATGAGGCGTCCGACCGGCTTTTGCGAGCCTTGAGCCGTCGTTGACCGCCTATAGGTCAGCTGCTAAGCTTCCGCCTCCCTCGGCCAAGGACTTTCGGTCAATGGTTTTTTTCAATTACAGCACCATGCAAATGGCCGCCAAGGTCGTGTATTACGGCCCTGGCCTGTGCGGCAAAACCACAAACCTGCAGTGGATCTTCGAGCATACGTCGAACGATTCACGCGGCGAGATGGTGTCACTCGCCACCGAGACCGACCGGACGCTCTTCTTCGATCTGCTGCCGATCGACGTCGGCTCGATCGCGGGATTTTCAACCCGCATTCAGCTCTATACCGTGCCGGGCCAGGTGTTTTACAACACCACTCGAAAGCTGGTGCTCAAGGGCGTTGACGGCGTGGTGTTCGTAGCCGACTCCCAGCGCCCGATGCTTCAGGCCAATCAGGAATCCTTCCAGAATCTGGAGGAGAACCTGGCCGAGATGGGCCTCTCGCTCGAAACCATCCCTTTGGTTCTGCAGTTCAACAAGCGCGATCTGCCGAACATCATGACCATCGCGGAGATGGAGGAGGCGCTCAATCCCACCGGCAAATGGCAGTCGCTGGGGGCTTCGGCGCTGAACGGCGAGGGAGTTTTCGAGACCCTCAAGACGATTTCCAAGGCGACTCTGCTGGCGCTCAAGAGGCGTCTGACCAAGGGACGGCCCGAGGCCGGCGCCAAGCGGCCGGCTGCGGCCGCACCCAAGCCGCGCCCGGCGCCCGGCGCCAAGCCCGCTCCGCCGCCCAAGCCTCCCGCCGCGGCGCCCAAGCCGCCGCCCGCCGCCCAGGCCGCACCGGCTCCTAAAGCAGCGGCGCCTCCCAAGCCCGAGCCCGTAGCCGCCAAGGCGCCCGAGCCCGTAGCCGCCAAGGCGCCCGCGCCGGAAGCTCCAAAGCCCGAGGCCTCACAGCCCGAGGCCCCGAGGTCCGAGGCCCCGAAGCCCGAAGCCGCGGCCCCGGCGCCCAGGCCCCGGGCCGTCAAGCCGCCGCCACCCGCCGCCGCCAAGGCCCCGGCGGATCTGACGGTCGAGCCTCCTTCAGCCGCGCCCGAGCCGGCCGCCGCACCTCAGCCGGCCGCACCTCAGCCGGCCGCCGCACCTCAGCAGGCCGCACCTCAGCC
>JBCCLG010000275.1:0-7024 GCA_039027015.1 Acidobacteriota bacterium
CGAGGCGGCCGATGATCTCCAGCGGGGAGGCCGAGCTTGGAGAGGCTCCGGACTCCGTGGCGCTCGGCGCACTCGGGGCCTCGGGGCCCGACGAGGGCGTCGCGAGGTCGACGGCGGCGGCTGCGGCGGCTGGGGAGGTCATGGACTCGTTCTTACGCATGGGCTCTCCCGTGGGTTTGCAGCGGGCCGAAGGCGCGGCTTCGAGGTGGGGCTTTGGGGGGCTTCGACGTCGGGAAGTCTGGTGTTCAGGTGCGCCAGGGCCCCCTCCCCCCGACCGGCCGAGGTCAGGGGGAGGCTGGCGAGCGCGAGGAGCGGGCTTCGAAGCGCGCCCTCCTCAGGGAGCGCCGGCCGCCGCCTCGCCGTACTCTCGATACTCGCCCCGGTCCTCGGCGGCGACGTATTCCTCGAGCACCACGCTGAACTGATCGCCTTCGGCGAACTCGAGGCCCTCGGTGGTGAAGTTGACCTGCTTGCTGGAGCCCTTGCTGTGCTCCGGCAGCTCCAGATAGTGACGCCAGGCCTTCTTCTCGGAGCCGCTCGCGTCGGCCTGGGATACGTCGACGGTCAGGCCCGGAAGGGGGCTGTTGCCGCTGAAGTTGACGATCAGATCGAAGTAGATATCGACCGTGGCGGGCTGCTCGGGCTCGGGCTCGACGGCCTCCGCGTCTTCGGCACCTTCGCCCTCGCCCTCGGCTTCGGCAGCGGTGGCGGTCTCGGCGGCTTCCTCGTCCGCGGCGGAAGCGGCGTCTTCGGCCGTCTCCTCCGAGACGGCGGGCTCTACCGGCTCGGGCTCGCGCGGGAACCACGAGTTGAGCTGCACCACGTATTGGCTGCGAGACTGATCGACCTGCTCCTCGGGAGTCTGGGGCTGACAGGCCGCCAGCGTGAGCACAAGGCAGGGAATCAGCACCCGGGCGAACGCCGCGAGTTGAAGGGGTTCTCGAGAAATCATCGGAAGCACGGGCTTCTCCTCATCAGATATTGGGGTAGCTGTAGGGCCCCGGCGCCGAGGCGGCTTGCGGCCGGCGCCGACGCCTGGCGTCACTATCGCCGGCTCCCGGGCTTCGGATTTCAGGCCTCGGCAGACGAAGTACGGCTCCGGCGCGGCCGAGAAGATTTCCGACGCCGTGGGCCGGGCGCTCCCGCCTCAAACGCCCGCTCGATCGCTCTGGAACTGCCCGAGATTCAGCGCAGCAGATTATAGCGAAGGATCGCCCAGACGGCCGCGACGCCGTCCTTCCAGCCGATCTTCTTGCCCTCGGCGTAGGTGCGACCGTTGTAGGAGATGGGCACCTCGAAAATGCGCGCTCTCGCCTTGGCGACCTTGGCGGTCAGCTCGGGCTCGATTCCGAAACGATTCGACGACAGCTCGAGGGAGCGCAGCAGATCTCCCCGGAAAACCTTGTAACAGGTCTCCATATCCGAGAGGTTGAGGTCGGTGAGCATATTCGACAGCGTGGTGAGGGCCCGGTTGCCCTGGTAGTGCCAGAAGAAGAGCACCCGGTGAGGCCCGCCGAGAAAGCGAGAGCCGTAAACCACGTCGGCCTGGCCGTCGAGAATGGGCTGGAGCAGCGCCCGGTAATCCTTGGGGTCGTACTCTAAGTCGGCGTCCTGAATCAGCACCAGATCGCCGGTGGTGTGCTGAAAGCCGGTTCGAAGCGCCGCTCCCTTGCCGCGATTGACCTCGTGCTCGATCAGCCGAAAAGGCGGATCGGCCCTCTTCTCCAGCTCCCGCAGCAGCCGGCGCGTGCCGTCGCTGGAGCCGTCATCGACCACCAGGATCTCGGTTTCGACGCCGTCGGGCAGCGGCGCCTCGGCGACCCGCTGCAGCAGGGTTTCGAGGGTCGCCAGCTCGTTGTAGGCGGGGATGACGATGCTGAGGGTGGTCACTGGAATGAGATCGCTTTCGTCGCTGCGGGGAAGGTCATGAAGCGGCGGGGATACGCGAACTTACGTCTCTTGTCCGCTTCTCTTACGCCTCTTGACTGCCTTTCGGGGATCCACTAAGGTGCGTCGGTGACCGCCAGAGCCTATCCGCATTGCGCTGATCTAAGGCCCGCCGGGAACCGAAAGATCCCCGATTTCCCGACTCAATCCCCGACTTTCTGAAGATCCACCGCGCGAGCGCGCCTCCGAGGAGCCTTCCACTTTATGCCCAGATCCAGCACCCCTCGTCAGCCCCCTCCGGCCGATAAAGGCAAGGCCCTCGAAGGCGCCCTCGGCCACATCGAACGCCAGTTCGGCAAGGGCGCGATCATGCGTCTCGGCCAGCACGAGACCCTCGGCATCGCCTCGATTCCCACCGGCTCGCTGGCGGTGGACAACGCCATCGGCATCGGCGGCTTTCCGCGCGGCCGCGTGGTGGAGGTTTACGGGCCGGAATCCTCGGGTAAGACCACCCTCGCCCTCTCGGTGGTCGCCGGCGCCCAGAAGGCCGGCGGAACCGCAGCGTTCATCGACGCCGAGCACGCCCTCGACGCCGAATACGCCCAAAAAATCGGGGTCAACATCGACGACCTGCTGGTCGCCCAGCCCGACAGCGGCGAGCAGGCCCTCGAGATTTGCGAAACCCTGACCCGCTCCAACGCCCTCGACGTGGTGATCGTCGACTCGGTGGCCGCCCTGGTGCCGCGCGCCGAGCTGGAGGGCGAGATGGGCGATTCGCACGTCGGCCTGCAGGCGCGCCTGATGTCCCAGGCCCTGCGCAAGCTGACGGCGATCGTCGCCAAATCGAGCACCTGCCTGGTTTTCATCAATCAGATCCGCGAGAAGATCGGCGTCATGTTCGGCAATCCGGAGACCACCACCGGCGGCCGCGCGCTCAAGTTCTACTCGTCGGTGCGCATCGACATCCGGCGCATCGCGGCGCTCAAGGACGGCGACAAGGTGGTCGGCAGCCGCGCCAAGATCAAGGTGGTCAAGAACAAGACCGCGGCGCCCTTCCGCCAGGCCGAGTTCGACATCGACTACAACGAGGGCATTTCGCGCAGCGGCGAGCTGGTGGACCTCGGGGTCGAGCACAAAATGGTGATCAAGAGCGGCGCGTGGTACGCCTACGGCGACGTCCGCCTCGGCCAGGGCCGCGAGAACGCCAAGCGCTTCCTGCGCGAGAACGCCGATCTGGCCGAGGAGCTTGAGGACAAGCTGCGCGACGCCATGGGGCTGCCGGCCCTCAATCGCGTCACGGCCGACGACGACGAGGCCTAAAAGCCCGCGGCGGCCGAGCGCCGAGTGACCGGCGCCCCGAGAAGGCGCCGCTCGCCCCGCCGGGAGCGCGCCGGCGGAGCGGCCTGCCCGACGGGGCGACGGCGGGGATCATGCGGGGATGGGAAGGCGCCGGGGTCTCCGGGCCCGGGAGGGTGGCGGTGCTGCTGTTGTTGTACGCTTCGCCCACTACCCACGAAACGACCCCGGTGGATTCGATGCGCAGATCCCTTTTCCTTCTCTTCGCTGTCCTCTCAAGCCTCCTGGCCGCCGATCCGAGCGAAGCGAGGACCCCTCGCCTGGCCATCGAAGTTCCGATGGTCGTGGCGGGAGCGCCCCTGCAGTTCGAGGTCGAGGTGAGCAACGTTCGGCGCAGCCAGCTGCTGGTGGCGCAGGTGCTGGTCGACGGGCGCGTGGTGGAGTCGCGAATCCGGCTCAAGAACGGCAGCAACACCGTCAAGGTCGACTTCCGCCCCTCCTCGGGCGATCACACCCTGGAGCTGCGCTCGAGCTCCCTCTCCGAGAAAACCGAATTCTCGCTTCTGCCCGGCTGGCTTTCGGTCATCCCGCCGCTGGTGGCCATCGCCCTGGCGCTTATCTTCCGCGACGTCCTGATAGCCCTTTTCCTCGGCGTCTTCGTGGGCGCCCTGTCCCTCAACGGCTGGAATCCCTTCGCCGCCTTCGGGCGCACGATCGACGGCTATATCGTGCCCGCCCTCGCGGACGCCGACCACATTTCGATCCTGGTCTTCACCAGCCTGCTGGGGGGCATGGTGGGGCTGATCACCAAGAGCGGCGGCACCCACGGCATCGTGGAGATGCTCACCCCCTACGCCACCTCCAGCCGGCGTGGCCAGGTGGCGACCTGGTTCATGGGTCTGCTGATCTTCTTTGACGACTACGCCAACACGCTGATCGTCGGCCCGACCATGCGCCCGATCACCGACCGCCTGCGCATCAGTCGCGAGAAGCTCGCCTATTTGGTGGACTCGACGGCCGCGCCGGTGGTCTGCCTCTTTCCGATCTCCACCTGGGTGGGCTTCGAGATCGGCCTGATCGGCAGCGCCTTCGAGGCGCTGGGCCTCGGCGTCGACCCCTACACTACCTTTGTCGCCTCGATCCCCTATCGCTTCTACCCGATCTTCGCCCTGATCATGGTGCTCTCGATCGCCGCCCTGGGCCGCGACTTCGGCCCCATGAGGGCGGCCGAGCGCCGGGCGCGCCGCACCGGACAGCTGCTGGCGCCGGGGGCCCAGCCGATCGCCGACTACTCCACCGAGGAGGTCGAGCCGCCGGCGGACGCGCCCAAGCGCGCGCTCAACGCCATCCTGCCGATCCTGGTGGTGGTCGTGGTCACGATCCTGGGCATCTTCATCACCGGACGCGCCGGCCTCGACGAAGCCTCGGCGGCGACCGAGGGAGCCGAATACCTGCGCCTGCTGCTGGGCGAGGCCAACAGCTACCACGCGCTTCTGTGGTCCTCGCTCTCCGGCATGCTGACCGCCCTCGCCCTCGCCGTGGGCCAGCGCATTCTGCCGATCCGAGAGGCCATGAACGCCATGCTGGCGGGCATCAAGGCCATGCTCCTGGCGCTTCTGGTGCTGACCATGGCGTGGTCCCTGGCCGCCGTGTGCGAGGCGTTGAGCACGGCCGACTACCTGGTGGGCCTGTCGGCGCAATCCCTCTCTCCCGGCCTGCTGCCGGCGCTCACCTTCGTGCTGGCGGCGGCGGTGGCCTTCGCCACCGGCAGCTCCTGGGGCACCATGGCGATCCTCGAGCCGCTGATCATTCCGATCGCCCATCAGCTGTCGATCTCCGCCGGGCTCGAGCCGGGCGGGCAGCAGTATCTGCACGTCATGCTCGGCAGCATCGCGGCGGTGCTCACGGGCGCCGTGTGGGGCGACCACTGCTCGCCGATCTCGGACACCACCATCCTCTCGTCCATGGCCAGCGGCTGCGACCACATCGCTCACGTGCGCACCCAGCTGCCCTACGCGCTGCTCACCGGCATTTTGGCGATCCTGTTCAGCAGCCTGCCGGCGGGGCTCGGCATCAGCCCGTGGATCCCGCTGGCGATCGGCGCCGCGGCAATCATCCTCGGAGTGCGCTTCGTGGGCCGGGAAACCGACGGCGATGAGGACCCGGAGCCGGACCGCGAAGAGAGCGACGGCAAAGAGCCCGAAGAGGAGACGGCGGACGAAGCCCAGGCCGCCTGACCCGCGGCCTCTTCGACCCTTTCGGGCCTCTCGGCCCTTTCGGGCCTCTCGGCCCTCTCGGGCAGCGGCAGAGATCTTGCTAGGACTTTAGGGCACAGGGATAGGGTGCACCGAGGGGCGGCACGCCGCTTTCCGGCTGCGTCTCAGCTCCCTCTACCCACATCCAAACCCGCCACATCCAACCCGAAGGCTTCGGCGACCGTATTCTTGGACGCTCGGGTGTCCACCCGTGCAGACTCTTCCTCGAGGATCCCATGCGACCACGACCCATTCCTCCACTCTTCCCGGCAGCGCTCCTCTCGATTCTCCTCGGCGGAGCCGCCGCCGCGGGCGCCGCCGCCCCGCCGTGCCGGCCGTGCGGCGGCATCTCGGTGGACGATCCGCAGACGGCCGTCCGCGCGCTGAGCGAAGGCGCAGCGGTGGACGGCGACGCTCGGCTCTACGTGTCCTGGCCGTCGGAGCTGGACGGCAGCGCCAGCGCGGCGGCCTTTGAGGCCGTGCGCCGGGCCGGAGGCACGCCGTGGACGGTGACCACCTTCCGCACCCCTTCGCCGGTGACCGAACATTTGGAGACCCTCCAGGGCGAGCTCGAGGCCCTGGCGGCCCTGACCCGCGGCTCCGGCGAGCGGGCCCACGTGCAGATCAGCTGGCAGCCGGCGGCCGGCAGCTGGAACGTGCAGGATTTCGCCTACCTCTTCAAGCGCGCCGCCGTCGCGGTCACCGGCGCCAACGGCCAGGCTAGGGTGATCGTCGGTCCGTTCTGGCCGGACGCCGAGACCCTGCGCGCCTTCTACGCCGAGGACACCGCCGCCTATATCGACGGCGTCGCCCTCAAACCCGAGCCGCGGGCCGATGTCGACCGGGCGCGCGAGGCGCTGGGCGAGCTGGACCCGGGCAAACCCCTGGTGCTCGATCGCCTGCCGTGGCCCCAAGATCCGACGCTGACCCTGGCCCAGGCCGCCGACGCCGCCGAGCGCGAAATCTCGGTGGCGCTCTTCGAGTTCTCCGCCGGCGCCGCCGAGCTGGCGCCCCTAAAGCTGCTGGCGCGAGAGTTCCAGGGCGATATGTCCCTCGACCCCTACACGGTGCCGAGCGGCGCCGAGCGGGCCTGGACCTTCGTGCGCGGCGAGGATCTCTCCCTGCGCGTGATCGCCCAGGCCGCCCCGGATTCAGAAAGCCTGGAGCTCTTCTTCGCCGACCCGCAGCTGCGCAGCCCGCGGATTTTCAGCCTGGAGGACGGCGCCGAGGGATCGGTTTTCGGCCAGCGGCGCACCGGCGAGGGCCTCAAGGTGCCGCTCGACTCGCCGAGCACGGTGAGCGTGGTCAAGGTCGCCCGCATGAGCGCCGCCGAGCTTGAGGGCCTCGAGGACGTGGTGCGGGTGGACGATTCGAGACAGATTCCGGTGGAGGAGATCCTGCGCCGGCTGCAGGCCTTCGAGGACGGCCAGAACCGCCGCCTGGAGCGCTACTCGGCGCGCAATATTCTGCACCTGCGCTTCGAGCTGGGCACCGGCACCGGCAGCGTCGAGGCGTCTTTTGACGGCCCCTTCTACTTCAGGCAGGGCGAGGGCTTCGACTGGGCCTGGGAAACTTTCTACTTCAAC
>JBCCLG010000276.1:0-7009 GCA_039027015.1 Acidobacteriota bacterium
GGCCGCCCTCGCCGGCCTCGCGAGCCGGCTTACCGAGTGGAGCTTCCGCTTTATCGACTGCCAGGTTCACACCGAGCACATGGCCAGCCTGGGCGCCGAGGGCCTCACGCGCGACGCCTTTCTCGAGGAACTCGAGCGCGCCCTCGAGCCGCCCACCCGCCGCGGCTCCTGGGATCAGGAGCCGCCCGCGCAAGCGTCCTCACCCGACTCGACCTAAGCCTCGGTGGAGGGGCCACGCTCGAGGTCGAAGCGCGCGAGCAACTCGTCGATCCCTGGCTCGAGCCTGAGGGCGCGCAGGGGCTCCGCCAGATCGTCCGGCAGGGGCGCTCGAAGCCGCAGGCGCTCGCCGGTTCGCGGGTGCTCGAGGCGCACCTCGAGGGCGTGGAGGGCCAGGCGGTGCAGGCCGTAGCGCTCGCGGAAGAGGCGGTTGTGCTCGCCCTTGCCGTAGTTGACGTCGCCGATCAGCGGCCAGCTGCGGTGCTTCATGTGCCGGCGGATCTGGTGCAGGCGGCCGGTGCGCGGCCTCGCCTCGACGAGGGCGTAGCGCCCCGCCACCGCCAGCCGGCGGAAATCGGTCACCGCGGGGGCGCGCTCGCCTCCCGACTTTCTGGACTTGCGCGGCACCGGATGGTCGATCACGCCGCTTTCGGGCGGCACGCCGCGCACCAGCGCCCAATAGCGCTTGTCGACTTCTCCCGCGGCCAGCTGCGCCTGCCAGCGGGCGACCGTCTCGCCCTCGAAGGCGAAGAGGAGAACGCCGCTGGTCGCGCGGTCGAGGCGGTGCAGGGGCAGCACCCGGCGGCCGAGCCGATCGCGCACCAGGGTCATCGCCACCACCTCGTCGCGGGCCCAGCCGCGGTGCACCGCCAGGCCCGACGGCTTGGCCACCGCTACCAGGTGCTCGTCGAGGTGCAGGACGGGCAGATCGGCCACGGGCGGGCGCCTCTCCAGCCCGCCCGCCTCAGGCCGGGCCGTTGCGGAAGAAGGCCGCAAAATCGCGCAGCCAGGCGCTCTCGGGATCGTCGCCGACGATCTCTTCGGGATCCTTGGCGGCCAGCAGGCGGCGGGTCGCCGCGCTGGGCTCCGGGGCCTCCGCCAGCACCTGAAGAAGCGTCGCCTGCACCGAGCTGGCGCCGGACTTCACCGCGCGCATAGCGACCGCGCCCGAAAAATCGGTGTCCGGCGGATTGGGCGTCTCCTCGGCGAGGGGCGGCCCCAGGAGGTTGATGGCGTCCATCACCCTCTGACGCCGCTCGCCGTAGTGCAGGGCGCCCAGGGCCTCGGGCTCCAGGGCGGCGCCGAAGTAGAAGTCCTGGGCCGCCATGCCGACCGGAAACTCCAGCCGCTTGGCCGCGGGCTCCACCGGCAGCCCGCCGACGTAGCGCACCGGCACCACCGGCACCCCGACCTGCAGGGCGAGGTCGACGAAGGCACCGCTCATATTCTCCACCGGCTGCCGGCAGCGCAGGGAGCGCGTGCCCTCGACGTGCACCATCAGCGAACTCTGGTTCGCCCGCAGCTTCTTGCCGATCTCCCCCAGCACCTTGGAAAGGGAGGCGCCGTCGCGGCGATCGAAGAAGGCGATCTCTCGAGGCAGGCGCGCTTCGGGATAGCGGCGGGCGAGGGCGATCAGCCGGCCCATCCAGCTCGACTGATGCTCGACCTTGGCGAGGGTCAGGGTCGGCACCTCCAGCAGGCCCGAGGAGAGCACCGTGAAGGCCAGGCTCTCGATGCCCACCTGGTGATTGGCCAGGTAGAGAACGCTGCGCCCGCACAGGCGCTCGAAGCCCTCGGGATCTTCGAGCACCACCCGGCGGGCGAAGCGCTCGAGCAGCCCGAAGTAGAGATCCTCGATCGGGCCGGGCCGCTCGTTGAACTGAGACCAGTACCCGCGGACGCGGCCGAGATCGAGCGAGGTGCGCACCGGGCCCGGCGCGACCGCGACCGCCGCGCTCTCGCCGCCGTCGCCCTCGTCCCGATGGGTGTCGGCCTCCAGGCGGTTGAGCGGCAGGCTCTCGGCGATGCGGCCGGCGTGGATGCCGCCGTGCTGCTGGGAGAAATGCTCGAGCACCGCGATGCGCTCGGGGTCGCGGGTGCCGTAGAGGTGCTCGATGGTGCCCGGCAGCCAGTCGGATTCCTGGACCTCCGCCTCGCTCAGCCGGCGCTCGCCGGAGTCCGCGAGGCGCGACAGGGTCAGGCCGGGGATGAACGCCCGATCGCGCAGAAAAGCCCGCCGATCGAGGGCCGACGCGCGGCCGATCGGCCCTTTGGGAAAGCATGCCTCCACCAGACGCATGGCGAGCCACACTCGGCCGTCGGGCCCGATCATCTGCACGCGGAAGGCCGGAAAGTCGGTCGTGCCGACAAAGCCGTCGGGCCGCACCTCGCAGCGCACCGCGCCGTCCGAGGGCGCGGGGCCGTAGAGCTCGAGCTGCGGGATCCAGGCCGGGAAGGCGACCTTGTCGGGGTCGTAGCGGTCGTCCCAGCGGTGTAGCTGATCGTGGGGAATACAGTGGGTGGCGCCGTCCAAAAGACCCGCGTTGAGGGCGCCGAACGGCACGCCGCTGCGGGCGCTCAGGATGGAGCTGGCGCCCTGATCGCTGACCAGCATCGACTCCAGAATCTGGAAGGCCGGGCCGTGAAAGAGCAGCCCCGACTCATAGGGCGAGGGCGCCGGCTCACCGCCGGCCACCCGCGGCAGAGGGGCCGGGGGCGCCGGATAGTCGCCGCGCTCCACGCGCGCCGAGGCGACCACGATGCCGCCGCGCCCTGGCCCTCGGTTCGCCTTCTCCGCAGCTCCGCCCGGCCCGCTCTCGGGCTCCGGATTCTCGCGGCCCGGTGCGTCTAAATTTTGAGCTTCAGGACCCGAGGCATCGAGGCCCGAGGCGTCGAGGTCCCGGGCTTCAGGGTCCGGAGCGTCGGCGATCAGATATAAGAAATCACCGCGCTGCTCGGTGCGCAGGGTGCGGGTGCGATCGACGGTCATCCAGCCCTTCACCCGCACGTCGCGCAGGGCGATCACCGGCTTGCCGTCCCGCTCGGGGGCGCCGGCGGCCAGGGCGTCGACCATCGACATCATGGGCAGCACGGGCACCGTATAGGTCGGCCGATGATCGCCGATCCAGCTCTCCTTCTCGGGGTCGATCACCGTCTCCCCCTCCCGCGGGCCCGCGCCCGAAACGATGCGCATGCCGAGGGAGGTGGCGTGGTAAATCCGCTTGCCGTCCACCCACAGCGAGGCCTCGGCCAGGGCGAAGGCGCCGCGCTGGTCGCGCCCGGTCTCGGTGACGTCGAGGGTGGTGGTGATCACGCGATTGGTGGGCACCACCTGGCCGCGATATTTCCAGGTCAGGGGCTGATCCAGCTGCAGGGCCTCAAAGCGCGGAGCGTCGATCCCGTGATCGAGATTCGCCGACAGCATGTAGACCTGAAGCAGCTGGATCATCGCCTCGATGCCCAGGGAGCCGGGCTGCACGGGATCGCTGTAGAAGTGGGCCTTGAAGAACCACTCCGAGGGGTCGACGTCCTTCTCGGCGCGGATCCGGCCCTTGCCGTGGGCGCCGCCGCTCGGCCACAGTCCGGTCACGCGGTCGATCATCAGAAGCTTGCGCTGGGCAAGGCGCGGGCGGCCGGGCAGGAACCAGGGCCCCGAGGCGTCGTGCAGGTCGATCGCCACGTCGCCGGGCTCCTCGAGCTGGGCGCGCTGGAGATCGTCCACCGGCAGGCCGACCTGGTTCTCCATCGATTCCGGCGGGAAGAAGCCGAAGACGGTGTCCATCTTCTGCACCAGCCGGTCGCCGACGTAGGACTCGACCTCAAAGGACTCGACGATCAGGCTGGCGGTCTTCGAAATATCGACGATCGTGGCCACGGTGCGCAGGGGCCCGGAGCCGGCGAGAAGCTCGGCGCTGACCTCGGCGGTGCCGTCGAGGTTGCGGAACATCAAATCCGCCTCGCCGCTGCCCTGAACCGTGGAGCCCACGTAGCTGGCCAGCCAGCCGCACGGCTGCAGGCCGGCCTCGAGCAGCACGGCGTAGGGCATGGGCCGAGTGCGCGAGGCCCCGGGATCGGCGTCCAGCCCGTCGCGCTCGCTGTAAAACCAGGCGTCCTCGGGGATGTCGTACTCCACCTCGACCCTCGAGCCCACCTCCATAGCCCCCATCTCTCCCTCGATCTGGAGCACCCGGGAGATGAAGTGGTAAGGAGGGCCCGGCAGGCGCGCCACCTGGCGGTGGCCGTCAAAGCGGCTATAGAAGGAGCCGAAGGCCTCGGACGGGCGGCCCCAGGCGCAGGCCAGGAGGGAGCGGTAGTCAAAGGCGAAGCCGTCGGGGGCGAGCGGCGCGGGCGGCGAAGCCTCCGGCGCAGCGAGCAGGGCTTTGCGGGCGGGCGCGGTGCCCAAGGAGTGGACGTGCAGAAAGTCGATCTGCTCGGGGCGCAGCTCGCCGGCGGCGGCGGACAGCTCGGCGCGAGAGTCCATCGGATAGTCGGGCACCAGCTGCAGGCCGACCCTGCGGGCATGGAAGGCCTTGAGGCCGTCGACCGTGCACAGCAGATCGGCGTAGAGGGTCGGAATCGGTCCGTCGTGGCGCTCCTCCACGAAAACCTCGTACACCAGATGGCGACTCGAGGGCAGCACCTGGCCGCGGCAGCGCAGCACGAAGGGCTCCTCGGTCACCGGCTGGAAGCGCCAGCCGTCGCGCGAGAGGCCGTCGCCCATGGCCAGCATGAAGATCGCCATGGTCTGCAGGCAGCCCTCCATCATCAGGGTGCCGGGCATGCACGGATCGTTCATGAAGTGGCCGCCGAAGAACCAGTCGTCGGGCGTGACCGGCCGCTCGGCGCGCAGATAGCCGCGCTTCCACGGACCGCCGCCGGCCACGAGGTCGCTCACGCGGTTGACGAAGAGCATGCGGCCCGGCGCGATGGCCGGCGTGCGCACGTGACTGCGCGCGGCGTCAAAGCCCTCGCCGCCAAAGCACTCCCAGGGACGGCCGGCGGCCAGCGCCTCGAGCTGCGAACGCTCGAGCGGCTGGTGCTCCGCCGCCAGACCCGGGGCCGGCGGGTCGACCCGGGCGTCCGGGCGGATCTCCTGCTCCTCCGGCCGCCATAAAACACCCGCCGAGTCGGCCAGCTCCTGATCGGTAAAGAAGCCCGCCTGGCCCGAGCGCACGGTGAGCCGCGGATCGCCGTCGATCCGGCACTGATAGCGGAAGAACATCAGGCGCACGTCGCCCTGCTTGGCATGGCCGTCGAGGTGGATCTGGAACTTCAGCGTGTCGCCGGGCTTCGGCAGGTCGCCGTGAAAGGTCAGCTCGCAGCCGAGCAGGCGATAGACCCGCTCGCTGCGGTTCAGCATGTCGATGCCGACATAGGAGATCAGCATCAAATCCGCCTGGCCCGACTCGATCATCACGCCGGTGGGCATGCGCCCGCGGTGGAGATACCAGGAGTTCCACGCCACGTCGGTTTCGGTCCAGACCGTGCCGTGGCCCATGGAGCCGGGCTCGGCGTCGAGGCCGGTGACCCGGTCGGCGAGCAGCAGCGGCGGCTCGGGCATGCGCACCTGGCGCTCGAAGCCGTCCTGAGGGAGGAAGACCTCGCCGAAGAGATCGGAGATCTTGCCCGAGGCGTGGATCTTGAGCTGCTCGCGATCGTAGGCCGGCCCCACCGGCGGCCGCAGGGGCGGCAGGTCGGCCACCTTGCGGCGAATCTCGGCGGAGTCGACGGCGATCTCGGCCTGGGCGGAGGCGTCTGCCTGAAGGGCGGCGGGGGCCGGGGCCGCGGGGGGCACGGAGGCGGCGGCGACCTCCGGCGCTGAGACTTCAGGTTGCGGGACCTGCGGCGTCGGGACCTGCGGGATCGAGACCTCCGGAATCGAAACCTCCGGAATCGAGATCTCCGGCACCGGGCCTGCAGACTTCGCGACCGCCTCAGGGACGCGAGATTGCGCGACGCGGGATTCCGGAGGTGCGGCGGCTGGACCGCCCTGGGCAGGGGCGCCGGAGGTAAGGGCCTGAGCAGAAGCGGCCGCCGCCGGCTGGCCGGCGAAGGCGGACGGGAGGGCGGGATCGGGCGGCGGCGCCCCGAGCGGTGCGGTTGCCTCGAGGACCTCAAAGGCCTGGACCCGAGGCGCCGCGCCCGCCTGCAGGCCGCCGAAGGCCGCGGCGCTGCGCTGCCGGAAGTCGAGGAAGCTTTGATGGGCCGCCGCCTGGTGCGCCATGAACTCCCGCTGCGCCTGGCCGAGGAGGTCGAGATGGCGGCGGAACGCCTCGAGGTGAGGAGCCCCCGCGGGCGCGGAAGCCGGACGCGGCACCGCCGCGGGGGCGGGAGCCGGCAGGGGCTGAACAGCTGCGGGAGCCGGGGCCGGATCCGGAGCCGGGGCGGCAGCCGAGGCCGGCGAGGGCTCCGGCGCAGCCGGAGGGGACGCGGCGGTGGCGCCCGGAGCCTCGAACGCGGCGGAGCTCGAGACCGTCGGCAGCGCCGGGGCCGGAGGCATGGCGGAGAGAGGGTGATCTGACGACGACATAGAGGAGCTTCCTTCAGAGGAGGGCACAAGGGGCAGTCGGAGCGCCGGCGGATGGGCGGCGAAGTGAAGGGTCGGGCCGCCGGCCGGCTCGCCGGCGGCCCGGCGCGGCGCGGCGGGGCCGCGGCGGAAGACCAGGGGCGCCGGCTCGGGCCTGGCGACGGAAGGCGTGCGGCCGATCGAGATCGAGCGCTCCTCCCCGGCGGCCCAGCGCTCGCCGGCAGGCTTGACGCCGCGCTCGAGCCCGAGGATGCCGAGGGCGGCGCGCAGCAGCCCGGCGGCGGCGAAGGGGAAACCGAAGCGTTGATGCAGCCCGTGGGCTTCAACCGAGCCGGGATCCAAAGTGGCGGCGGCTGCGGGCGCGTCGCCGGGAGGCGCCGCGAGGGTGGCGTAGACGTGGCGGCCCCGCCGCTCGGCGTCCTCCAGGCGCTCGAGCACCAGCACCACGGCGGCGTCGCCGGCCGGCGGCAGGGCGCTCTCCCCGCC
>JBCCLG010000277.1:0-6985 GCA_039027015.1 Acidobacteriota bacterium
CGCTCGATCTCGCTGGCGCTCGGGATCATGTGGGAAAGGAAGTCGCCTTCCGACTCGGGTGCTCCCTCCATGGCCTCGAGGTGCAGCTTCTTGCGCCGGTCGACCATCGAGAAAAACGGCCATACGCTCATTTCGGCGAGGCCCGATCGGTCCAGGTGCGCGCGCAGCTGCTCGAGGGTCCGGAGTGAGAGCGTGGTGGGAATCACCGGCACCAGCAGGACCTGGGCGGCGGTAAAGACCGCTTCCGAGGTCATCGAGATGCTCGGCGGACAGTCTAGGAAGATCACGTCGTAGTAGTCGCCCAGAGGCTCGATCAAACGAGCGATTCGCTGCTCTGCCTTCTTCATGCCCCCCAGAGTGACGTCCATTTGACGGTATGAAAAGTCCGCGGGCACGAGATCGAGACGCTCGTAGTCCGTGCCTCGAATGTGCTCAGGGAACTCGCCCTTCTTTTTCAGCAGCCCCTTGGGAGCCGTGTCGACGTGGGGCTTGATTCTGAAGTAGTAGGTCGACGCCCCTTGCGGATCGAGGTCCCAGAGGAGCACTCGACGGCCGGAGAGCGCGGCGAGGTATGCCAGGTTGACCGAAGCTGCAGTCTTACCGACTCCGCCCTTCAGGTTGTAGAGCGCCAGGGTCTTCATAGCTTCACTTCCATGGGGGCGTGATCTTACCCCGAGCGCCGGCGCGGAGCGGGCCGGGGGCGCGGTATGATCCTCGCTCTTCATTCGTCAGGCCGAGGTCCTGGGGCCTCTGAACGTTCCCGGCCCTCGAACGCCCGTCCGCGACGCACCCTCCGATGGACCTGGCTTCCCGCTTCCTGTGCTTCGACCACGAATCGTGGGGAGAGCTGCGCAACTCGACGCCGCTGACCTTGACGGAGGCGGACCTGCGCAAGCTGCGCGGCCTCGGGGAGCGCATTTCCCTCGATGAGGTCGCGCAGATCTACCTGCCTCTCTCGCGGCTGCTGAACCTCTACGTGGCGGCGACCCAGCAGCTCTACAGCGCAACCGATACGTTTCTCGGCCACCATCAGGCCAAGGTGCCGTACATCATCGGCATTGCGGGCAGCGTAGCGGTCGGCAAGAGCACGACCGCTCGCATTCTGCAGGCCCTTCTCGCCCGCTGGCCGAGTCACCCCCAGGTGGATTTGGTGACCACCGACGGATTTCTTTTCCCGAATCGCGAGCTGGACGCCCGCGGCCTCATGCAGCGCAAGGGCTTCCCGGAAAGCTACGACGTCGGCCGGCTCGTGGGCTTTCTAGCCGCCGTCAAATCGGGCGAAGCCGAGGTTCGAGCGCCGATCTACTCTCATCAGGTTTACGACATCGTGCCGGGTGATGAGCTCGTGGTTCGGCAGCCTGACATCGTGATCGTCGAAGGCCTCAACGTGCTGCAGACCGGCGGCGACGCCAGCCCTCGGCTCTCCGTTTCGGATTTCTTCGACTTCTCCCTCTACGTCGACGCCCCGGCACCCGTCATCGAGACCTGGTATGTGGAGCGGTTTCTCACCCTGCGGCGCACGGTGTTCACAGACGCCGACTCTTACTTTCACCGCTATGCCCACTTGAGCGACGCCCAGGCGAGGGAGATGGCGCACGAGATCTGGCGCACGATCAACGGCCCTAACCTCGAGGGCAACATTCTTCCCACTCGGGAACGGGCCCATCTGATCTTGGAGAAGGGTGCGGATCACGCGGTGCGGGCCGTGCGGCTGCGCCGGCTCTAGAGGGCGACGCGCGCCGCGTCTGCTGCACTCAAGGCTGAAAGCGAGAGATGAACGAGCCAAGCACCAAGGTCCGTCGATACCTCGAGTGGGCCGGCGTGGCGGCGCTCAGCGCGCTGCTTTTGGTGGCGGTTGAAGTCGCCCTCAGGCTCGCCGACCGTCTGGAATCCGGAACGTGGCGGGGAACCCGCGTCGAGCAGTTCGAACGCCGCATTCGCACCACCTTCGATCTCTACCGCAGGCACGCCTACCTCAACACCGCGCCGCGCGAGTCCAGCTCGGCCACCGCTTTTGGCAAGCGGGCCTCCTTTAACTCGCTCGGCTATCGCAGCCCCGAGAGACCGCTCGCCAAAACGCCCGGGGTACACCGCTGGGTTTTTGCCGGCGGATCGACGACTTTCGACCTTCTCGCCGAGAACGACGACGACGCCTGGCCCGCCCGCCTCGAGGCGCTGCTGCTGACCAGCGGAGACTGCCGGTTCGAGGCCTGGAACGCAGGCTTTCCCGGATGGACCAGCGTCGAGAACGTGTCCGGGGTTTTTCTGCGCGATCTCGATCTCAAGCCTGACGGCTTCGTGCTCTTTCAGGGCATCAACGACCTCCAGCCGGCGGCTCACAGGCCGTTCGACCGGCATTATGAGGCCCACGCCAGGAAGGCTCGAAGGGCCCTCGGTTTTGACCTTCCTGCCCTAGGCTGGAGCGATCGCAGCCTGCTTCTCGAGAAGATTCAGGACTTTCGGGTCGGCCCGCAAGATCCATGGCAGCGGGTTGGACCTTCCGACCTCGGCGCGCGACGCCGCGAGATCGAGCCGGAGTCTCTGGAGGTCTTTGAGCGCAACCTGAGAGCGTTTCTCTCCCTCGCTCAGGGGGCCGGGGCGCAGGTGGTGCTGGTCACTCAGACAACACGGCTGCGCGATGAGCATCTCGAGGCGGATCGCCGATATCTGGGCGGCTGGGTGCCGGGACTCGAGCCCGAAAGCGTGGCGCCTCAGCTCGAAAGGCTCAACGACGTCACGCGCGGTCTCGCGGGCGAGGGCGTACGGGTGATCGACGCCGCCCGCGACATCGCGTGGGAAGACGACCACTTCGGCGACGCCATGCATTTTTCAGCTCGCGGAAGCGAAGTGTTCGCCGACTATTTGGCGCAGCGCCTGAAGCCGGTCCTCGGCTGTGGCGCCGGCCACGGTGAGCCCTAAGAGCCCTCGAGCTTTGCCTCGATCAGCCTAACCGAGAGCTTTCCGATCACCGGCAGGGCACCCCGGATTGAGAGCGGCAGGCGGTTTTCGAGGTCGAGAAGGACCTCGAGATCGCCCTCGAGACCGAAAAGGCCGAGGTCTACCGCCGCTCCCGCGGGATCGCGACCGGTCAGCTGGATGCGCAGCACGTCGGCTGGCTCATAGAGCTGAGCGCCGTCCGGCGTCGTGAGCCTGAGCGGCCTAGCCGAAGCGCTCTCGGTCACCTCTGCGCGGGCCGTCACGAGACGCCGATCGGTGAAGATCGTGACATCCAGCGTGTCGCCTGGCTTTGCCAGCTTCGAGGCCGCCAGAACGTAGAGAATCGCAGAGGGTGAGGTGACGGGAGTCGGACTTTCTCCCCCCGGGTAGTCCTGCCGCTCACTCCCCTTGAGGGTCCAAGTCTCGACCGGCTCGGAGCGAGCCTCGGCCTCTCTCTCGTGATAGCGCTCTTTAACCGCGTGGTCGGCCGCATAAGCGTAGGCCCGAAGCTCGGCCTTGTCCTTGATCTTGAGCTTCTCTTCTCGTGAGGCCCGGGCGCTCGACGCGTCGAGCCACAGCCGGGTTTCACTCGTCCTCCCCAAGACCTCCGAGCTTAGGAACATCAGGAGTTGATCCTCTTCGAGCCTGGACAGGTGGACCTCCGCATCGGCCGTCACAAAGAGCTTTTTGGCCCTGAAGCTCAGCTCGCTCCACGGGATTCTTTCGGCCGCGAGGCCCTGCTCCTCCGCGGCCGCGGGAGACCCGATCGCGGTAAGGGCAAGCCAAAACGCCAGGGCGTATATTTCGAGAGGACCTGCTGCTCGCATCGTGTCGAAGGGAAGGTGCATCAACGATTCGGTAGGATGAGCGTGCGGCGCGGGCCGCCGCATCACTTTATCTCGTCCGGCGACGGAATCTGCCAACCTTGAGAATGCTGAACAACGCGCGCTATCCGGTTCGCCCTGGTGGACCCGCTTCGGCCGTTCCCGAGAAATGGAGAACCGCCGCTCTTCCCTCCGGTGCCGTGGAGAGGCAGCGCTGCGCTGCCTCCTTCAAATCCTGACTCTCTCGACGGCCTATTGCACTCTAGACAATTAGAAAAAATCGCGCGACCTACATCAGTCAATATATTTATATTTTCTAAAAATTCCGACCGTTAGGAATATGATCTAAAAGCCTTTCCATAAAATCTTATTAAGCGACGAAACCCAGGGGTTTCCAGGCTTTTCCCGCTCAACTTCTGCTTTCACCGCCGATCGGTGATATAACTCTTAGACTCTGGCTACCCGCCAGAGCTTCTAAGAATCACGTGAGACCCAGGCCACTCACTATGCCGGGTCTCACGCATTGGATGAGCCGTCCGTGGGGGACGACGCTCGTCCCAGCATGAAACGGGTGACAAACGTACGGCGTGGGGCCGGTCACCCGCATCTTTACAAGGAGTGGTTATGTCTCAGAATACTTCCTCAGCTCGCCAAATTCTCGCAATCCTCGCCCTCGTCCTGCTCTGCGGTGCTCCGGCTGCCTATGCGGCTGACGAGGCTGCGCCTACTTCTGTTTTTGACGTTCTAGAACAGGTGTTCGCTGAGCTTGGAGATTGGATAGGTGCGCTGATAGACGATCCGTCGAATCACGTCGCGGAGGAGCAGTCAGGCGAGGAAGATTCCGACATTTCTAACATTACTCCCGATATCGAGCCCGTCGGTTGACCTTAGGCGCTCGACCTTCGGTGTTCCGCTAGTCAGCGCGCCGCTCGGCTTGAGATTCAAGTTGCTCCACGAGGGCCAGCGAAAGCTGTCCCTCCACGGCCGCTCGAACGAGTTCCACCAGAACTCCCTGCAGAATGGGGTTCTGGTTTTTGGACTTGATGAGGAAGGCCATGCCCTGTGCGAGGGCGATGGCATCCTTGAGCTTGCCAAGTTCCAGGAATACCCGAGTTAAATCGAGGGCGACCAGGACGCATTCGCTGGCTTCGCACGCCACCAGCACGGCCTGTGCCTCGCTGAGACGCTTCTCCGCCAGGGGTAGCTCGCGCCTGCGATGAGCTAGACAGCCGGCATTCCAAAGCAATTTGGCCCGAGTCACGTCGCCTTCGTCTGAAAAGCTGTCAACAGCCTTCTCAAGCCAGCATTCCGCCGAATAGAGATCGCCTACCTGCTCATAAACGCGGGACAGGTTCTGCAGCGCCGCGATTCTATAAAGGCTCAGTGAAGGGTCACTTCCCGGGAGGCGGCGCAGTGCCTTTTGCAGCACTCTTGCCGCCGAAAGGAAGTCTCCGGAGGAGTTGTAGACGCTGCCTCGCTGCACTAGAACTTTAGCGACCTCGATGGGGTGATCGCACTCCTCAAAGAGCATCGCCGACTCACCTAGTAGCTTGAGGGCGGGCTGAAAGCTACCGATTCGAGAGAGTACGTGGGCGCTGTAGCGGAGCAGTTCGGCCGTCACGGAGTCCAGCCGATAGGCGCTCGAGAGGCTCAACGCAAAGTGGAGAGCTGCAGCCGCCTGATCGAGGTCGTCACTGCAGCGGCGCGCAAAGGCCCATGCGCCCAAGGCGCGCAACTCGAGTTCAAGGAGGGTTATGGCATCAGCACCTTCGATGCTTGGAACCAGATCTGCTGCCACGACCTCAGCGAGTTTGGCGCCCCCTTTAGGATCATCCTGGCATGCTCTGAGGAGGTACTTAAGGTACAACTCGACGAAGGGCACCGACCGATAGCGCTTGGCCGAGCGCAGGCGTCGCCTCTGCTCGATTCCTGAACAGGCGACGACCGTTTGGACGAGCTTCTCGATCTTGGCGTCCGGACTGAAGTGCTCAGGGCCTGGCGTCTCGACGACCCCGGAGAGATCGCTGGTGTCGACCGCTTCGGCCTCGACCGCGATTTCTGCGGCCGCCTTCTGCAGATTCACCAGCGCCTTCTCAGGCTCCGCTGACATCAGCTGGCGCAGGTACGTGCTCGACTCGGCGGGCGTCCCCAGGGCCTGGCAGAAAAAGTCTCCTGGATCAGCGTCGAGTAGCTCGATGCACTTGAGGAGGACATCCATTGGAATGGAGGTCTCGCCCCGGCAGTATTTGCCGAGGTAGCCCTCGGCTCGGCCGAGGCCTTGCTCGATCTCGCCGATGCGTCCGAAGTTGCGATCTAACTCCGCTCGCAAGGCTGACCTGATGTGTTGTTGGGCAACTCCCGATTTCATGACCATTTACCTTAACATAGTAGCCTTACATTGTGATCCGCATTACAAGTTATGCGCTTGTGGCGATTTCACGAGGTAAGGCCTGCCGCCACGGCACCGTTCGGTTCCCCAAGGCGACAAAGAATGGATTGCGCGGCTGCGCGCGGTCGTACCGGAGAGGTTCTCCCGTGTCGAGGACGCGGACCTCCCCGCCTGCTGCGCGCAGCACGGCATGGGCTGCGGCGACATCCCACTCCATGGTGGGCGAGAGCCGCGGATAGAAGTCTGCCCGGCCTTCGGCTACCAGGCAGAGTTTGAGCGAGCTGCCGATCTCGGTCAGCTCGTGGGCCGGAAGGTTCTCCAGATAGGCGTTGAGATCCGGGCTTCGGTGGCTGCGACTCGCCACGATCACCAATTTCTCGCGACCGCTGCCGCTGGCGCTCAAGGCGCTCCGGCCTGCCGCATCATGACGCCACGCGCCGGCGCCCGCCAACCCGAGATAGGAATGGCCGAGCGCCGGAGCAACGACGGCTCCGAGGACGGGCTCGCCGCGATCCACCAGCGCGATGTTGACCGTGAACTCATCGCGGCCGGCCACGAACTCTTTGGTGCCGTCGAGGGGATCGACGATGAAGAGTCGTCGCAGGCCGCGTCCTTCGGCCGGCGGGGCGCCTGCCGCCTCTTCTGAAAGGCAGGGAATCCCGGGAGCCAGCTTTTCGAGCCCCGCTAGGATCCTCTCTTCGCTCGCGAGATCCGCGTCGGTCACCGGCGAGGCGTCGTCTTTGCGGCGCGCGCGAATCTCACCCGCGCTGCGCACCCGCAGGATCTCTTCGCCGGCTTGGCGGGCGATTCGCCAAACCTCTTCGAGAAAGTCGAC
>JBCCLG010000278.1:0-6984 GCA_039027015.1 Acidobacteriota bacterium
CACGGGCCTTGAGCTCCCGAAGGAGAAACCCATGGCACCCAATTCGCGGATGATCCTGCTGCTGGCGTGGATTCTGGCGGCTCCCGCCTTGGCCCAGCCCGCACCCGGCGCGGGATCCGGACTCAACGTGCTGGTCTTCACCCGCACCGAGGGCTTCGCCCATGGTTCGATCAGCGACGGCATCACCATGCTGCTGCGCATCGCCGCTAGTGAAGGGCACGTGATCACCGAGACCGAAAGCACCGCTCTGTTCACGCCGGTCGGCCTCGCCTCTTTCGACGTGGTGGTGTGGCTTTCGACCACCGGCGACGTTCTCGACGAGGCGGAGCAGTCGGCATTCGAGAGCTACATCCGGTCAGGGGGCGGCTACGTCGGAATCCACGCGGCTGCCGACTGCGAGTACGGCTGGCCGTGGTACGGCGAGCTGCTAGGCGGCGGCGCCTGGTTCCAGGCTCACCCCAACATTCAGGACGCCACCCTGGAGCTCGATTCGCCGGGCCCGCCAGGGGCCGGCTTCCCCGACGCCCAAACCACCTTCCGGGAGGAGTGGTACAACTTTCGCGCCAACCCCAGGGACGCCGGAGTGCAGGTGCTCATGACCCTCGACGAGGACTCCTACAACCCCGGTACGGGAGCGATGGGAGAGGACCACCCGATCGTGTGGGCCCATGAGTTTCAGGGCGGCCGGGCGTTCTACACCGGCCTCGGCCACCGCGCGGAAACCTTCCAGGACCCCCGCTTCGAGGAGCAGGTTCGCGGCGCCCTCGCCTGGGCCGCCTCGGCAGCCGAGCCTTTCTTCTTTGACGACTTCGAGAGTGGCGGCACCGGCGCCTGGGACGGCGGCAGCCCCTAGAATTCTTTAGTAAAACTCGTCAATTCCCGTCGACCGAAGGGACGTCGCCGGGCCGGTAGGTGCGCACGGCGCGGCCTTCGACGTCCTCTCGGTAATAGGGCACGTCTTTAAACCGGCGCTCCACGTAGCGCTCGGCCTGATCGTCGAAGTGGGGCGAGCGGGGGTCGCCGCTTTGGCCGCCCGCGAGAAGGGTTTTGGCCCTGACTCTTTCGCCGAACTCCACCACGGCGACGAAGCTGTTGCCCGAAGTACCGTAGAGCTTCTTGGTGTCTCTAGTCCGCGCGCCGTAGGACGCCAGCGCGCCCCAGCGGCCCGAGGCCATGGGAACCGCGAGGCTCGGCTCGGAGTCGTCGAAACGGGAGTCGATGGCGCCGTCGAGGCGCTGGAAGCGGTGGATCTCGCCCCAGGGCGTTTGCCAGCTGCCGAAGTCTTCCTCGATCTGGCGGGCGGCCGCGCGAAAGAGGGACACGCGCTCCCGGTCGGGGGCGTCCGAGGCGAAGTATTCGATCTTCTGCATGCGGCTGCGCGCGGTCTCGGGTGCCTCGCCGTCCCGCAGCAGCCGCGTGCCGTAGAAGTGGGCGAGGGTCATGGCCACGGATTCGGCGGCAACCCGGTGGTTCCAGCCTCGCAGCAGGTCGATCGCCCCGTGGAGCGGATCCGAGCTTTCGATCCTGGAGCGATCCCAGGCCTCGACCAGCCCGGGGATCATGACCTCGAAGGCCGGAAGGCCGGGGTGATAGGCGAGATCGATCAGGCCGTCGAGAGTCACGGACTCGGCCTTCTCCAGCAGCCGGACCGCCTGCATGCCGCGGAAGTTCTCGAAGTCGGGGGCCATGTACACGGGGTAGTCCTGGCGCCGAGGGCTGGCCTCGCCGGCGGCGGTGAACGGGGTGGAGTTCGCGTTCTGCAGCCAGCCGGTCTCGGGGTTCTTCAGGTGCACCGTTTCTTCGACCTCGTGAAGACCCTGCCAGTCCGTGCGCGGGTCGCTGCCGTCCACCGGCCGCTGGAAGTCGAACTGCGGATCCCTGCGAGGCACGAAATTGCCGTGGAAGTAGGCGATCGTGCCGCCCGAGTCGGCGTAGACGGTGTTGTTGGAGGAGTTGGTGCGGATCTGCATAACCTCGAGGAAGTCCTCGTAGTTGCGGGTCTTGGTGCGCAGATACGACTGGCGCAGGGCGTTGACCGGATCCCAGTTGATGCGGGTCGCCACCCAGCGGCCGGCGAGCGCTCCCGAGTCCTCGCCCAGGCGATGGGTGATCGGGCCGTGGTGAGAGCGATAGGTCGGGAAGGTGCGATAGCGCAGCTCGTCGCCGTCCCTGAACGCCAGGGTGACCTCGTCGACCTGGAGGGGTCGCCGCTCGTCGCCGTACCGGTAGGTCTCGGTTTCCCGGTCGATCTCGATGGCGAATTCATCGAGAAAGTCGACCCGGGTGGAAGTGTGCATCCAGCCCGTGTGCTCGCTAAAGCCCTGGTAGACGAAGAATTGCCCCCAGGTCACCGCGCCGTAGGCGTTGAGGCCTTCCTCGCTGACTGCGTGCACCTCGCCCCGAAAGTAGAAGGACGTGTGGGGATTGATCAGCAGCAGGGCGTTGCCCGAGGCCGTCCGGCTCGGCGAAAGGGCGAAGCCGTTGGAGCCCCGAGGCTCGCCGAAGTGCGGTTCGCCGGAGAAAGAGGCGGAGGTGAGAGAGCGCAGCGGCGTGGCCCGCGCCACGCGGTCGGGCTCGAGATCGCCGCCGCCGCCGCGCGCCAGGGGGCCGTAGAAGTCGCGGATGCCGGCGAGCGGAATCTGCTCGATATCGCCGCCGATCGAGCCCTCGAAGAAGTACATCGTCATCCAGGGCTCGAAGCGGGTGATCAGGCGAGGCGTGACGTCGGGGTGAGTGTGCAGGTAATAGTTGAGGCCGTCGGCCCAGGCGAGGCACAGCTCCTGGAGCCAGGGAGGCGCCGAGGCGTAGGCCGTCTCCGCCTCCTCCCGGGTCATGAAGAGGCGGGCCCGGAGATCGCTGAAGAGGGCCTCTTCGCCCTCGATTTCGGCCAGGCGGCCGATCGCCCACACGTAGTTGCGCTCGATGCGCGGAAAGTCGTCCTCGGCCTGGGCGTAGAGGAGACCGAAGACCGTATCGGCGTCGCTCACGCCGTAAACGTGAGGCACGCCGAAGTCATCGCGCAGGATGGTGACGCGCTGGGATCGCTCCTGCTGGCGCGCGAGGTCCGCCGCCGCAGGGCCTTCGGCGACGGGCTGCGGCACATCCGGCGCGGCGCAGCCGAGGGCGAGAATCAAAAGCGCCGCGGAGACGAGCGGCGAGCGGAGCGGAATCGAGATTCTAGACAAGGGTGCACCTCGCAGGGGCGTCGTCGTATGGGATGGGCGTCCCATCTTACCCAGGGTCTTTGAGTCTCGTCCGGCCCATAAAAAAGCCCCTCTCCCGCCACCAGCAAGAGAGGGGGTTGCGGATTCCGGACCTCCGGTGGGAGGGGGATGGGCGGAACCCGCGCCGAGTCGCGTGCGATCAGAGATCGAGGATCGGGATGTCGAACACCGTCGCCAGGGTCAGGTTGACGTCCTGGCAGCCGTCCGAGAGCGGAATCGCCGCGAAGCCCACCTGGAAGCGTCCGAGGGCGCTCATGCTGGTGGCTACGAAACTCTGGGCGATGTTGCCGTCGGAGCCGAAATCGACGTCATCGTCGATCTGATCGTTCGGGATGTTGAGGTTGAGGAACAGCCAGCCGAAGTCCCAGGGCGAGTCCAGCTCGCCCTCGCCGACCGGCACCAGCTGGCTCTCCAGCGGGAAGCAGGCCGGGTCGTCGGGATTGACCGGGGAGATCGGGCTGCCGGCGCCGAGGCACAGCTCCACCGCGTCCTCCGCTTCGTCGAAGGCCACCACCTCGGTCTCGTTGAGGGGATGCCAGCTCGGTCCGACGCCGATCACGCCGGGCGCACCGCAGGCGTAGGTGGCGTTGGGGTTCTGATTGGCCGTGGAGTCGCGCCACACCACCAGATCCGTGCCGCCGTCAAAGTCGCCACCGGCCAGGTAGCGCGTTGCCCAGGTCGTGCCCAGAGGCTCTCGATTGTCGAGGCCGGAGGGCGCGGTGTAGCGGCCGTAGAAGGTGTAGCCCGTGGGCGTTGAGGCCGAGTCGAAGGTATCGAGGGCCTCGATGTGCACGAGGGTGTCGCCGAAGGCGAAGTTGTTCTCGGGGTCGATGATGAAGTAGTCGCCCCAAAGCTGGTTGACGTTGCTCGCTACCGGGTCGGCGCCGCCGAAGTAGCCCGGATCCGAGGGGAATTCGATCGAGCAGCGCACCGCGTTGTCGATCGTGATGTAGCCGCGGGCGATGTTGTCGCCGTGGTCTGCGCCGGTGCAGGTGCTGCCGCCGAGGATCGGCTGGCCGGTGTGGCCGTTGATCAGGCGATCGAGGTTCTGCGCCGGGATCACCGGGTTGTCGAACGGGAAGAAGTTCGCGCAGTTGGGCGGCGCGGCGAACGAGCCGTCCCATACCGGGTTGTTGCCGTGCGGGCTGATCGTGTCATCCGGGTCGGTTTGCTCGTCGGCCGTGCGCGGCAGGAAGCCCTGGAAAACCGCCTGGAGATTGACCGTCTGCACGTCGAAGCCGGTCAAAAAGATGTCGAAATCCAGCGACGCCTGGGACCAGTCGGTCCAGAACGTCACGTGGGCGATGGTCGGCGCTGCCGACGCGTTGTTGACCGAGAAAAGGGTCGTCAGGCCTGAGTCGTCCGACAGAGTGGCGGTATCGCCAAGGCCGTCGAGATCGACCTGAAAGTGCGGCAGCAGCAGAGTCGCCGCCGGCACCGCGTCGATCGTGCACAGGTCCGCAAAGGCCTGGCCGCCGAGCGCGAGAAGAGTCGCGATCATGAAGACAAGAGCAAGTCTTTTCATGTCCGATAAGTCTCCTGGAAAACAGTTGTGGCGGCATCCGGCGCGAGCTCCGGCCGCCGAGCGTAGGCTCCTCTCCGGCGGAGGGGAGCACGCGGCCAGAGTCCGTGGGCCGCGGGTGCAGGGACGTGCCTGCGGCGGGTGGGCAATCACCTCCTGTTGAAAGGGTCGGGCGCCCTCAAGAAACGGCGTTTCAGGCGAGGCTCGGCGCGCGTCATGCGCTCCGGTGAAGAGGTCACCTCGGCCGTCTGCTGTTGCTGTCGAGCATCTGTATGGTCTTACAGCATTAAATAAATGTCAACAGCCTATCCGCTGCCGCAGACCTCATCGCGCCGCGGCACCGATCGTGCGCGGCCCGGAGGGACGCTGGCCGACGAGCGGCTTCTAAATCCGCCCGCCGGCGGGCGGGGAGGCCGGGGGAGGCTCGTCCGCCAAACCCGCGTCGGCGAGCCAGCGGGTCAGGCGGTATTTGGCCATGGCCACGTTGGCGCCGCCTTCGAGAACCACGTGGAGAGCGAGGTCGTCCTTCAGCTCGCGGACCAGGTGCCAGTAGCGAGACTGGCGCACCAGGATGTTTGCCGCCTCGCCGTCGGCTCGCGGCATCAGCGCCTTCTCGGCGTGCACCAGGCTGCACACCGGAGCGGCCAGGAGCGGCAGCTCATCGCCTCCGTCCTGGGCCCTGGAGGAGACCAGCTGGCCACGCTCGAGATCCACCAGGGCTGCGCCGCAAAATCCGCTCAGGTCGGTCACGCTCTGCAGGATCTCCGGCAGCCGGGGATCCTTTCCAAGCCGCACGGCTCGCGTATCGCTGCCGGTGGAAAGCTCCCGGGTGTCGAAAATCTCGGGATTGGCCTGCGGGTCCCCCAGGGCAGCCTCCTGCAGCAGGCGCTCGAGATCCTCGGTCACGGTGTTGGGGTGCGTGCCGAGACACTCGCGAACGTCCACGTAGGGCGACGGCAGGGCCAGGATGTCGAGGGCCGCGGCGTCGCCCGCGACCTCCTGGGTGCGCGCGTGCACCAGGCGGCCGCTCTGAAAGATCAGAAACCCGCTGCCGTGATTCTCGCTGGCGACCGAGACCTCGCAGGATTTGGACTCCATCTCGATCAGCTGCAGGATGCTGGCCAGCTCGAGGCTCGCGCTGCTGCTCTCGGGCCGGGATTCGGTGAGGCTGCGGTGGACCGCCTGCAGGAGATCGTCCGGGTCCAGGGGCTTCTCGAGGAGCATGTAGGCGCCCTGCCTGAGGACATCGGCGCGCAGCTTTGCGGTGGCGTAGCCGGTCATGGCGATCACGGTGGTGTCGAGCCGCTCGTTGATCACGTGCGCCAGCAGCTGGAGGCCGTCGGCGCCCGGCATTCGGATGTCCGTGATCACCAGGTCGGGCGGCTCGCGATCGATGAGGCGGATGGCCTGCGTACCGTGGGTTGCCGTGCGCACGAAGGGCTCGGGATCCAGACCGCGCAGGGCCGCCTCCACCAGAGTCAGGATCACCGGGTCGTCGTCGGCAATCAGAATTCTGGCGGGTTGATCGAGCTTCGGGAGGCTCGGCGGGACAGCGACCGCCGAGGTCGTCGGCTTGGAGGTCATCGTGCGATTCGAAGCGGAGAGCGGTGGACAACTTCAGAGCATGGAGCGCGGAGAGCGCTCTCACGCCAGCTTATCAACAGGAGGGGCCCCGGAGATCCGTCTCAAAGCGCGAAGCGCAGGGCTCCTACAGAAGGCCGCGAAAAAAATCTCGAGATCCTTTGATGGAATCGTCCCTTGGCCGGCGCACTATCCTACGAATGCTCTAAAAGATTTCTCGGATCTTCGTAGGAGACGCTATGACAGCCTCGCGCTCTTGGAAATCGGTCGGGCCGCAGGCCCTCTCTTCGCGCTCGGCGGCGTCCGCGCGCGCCACCGCCGCGGCCCGCGCCGCGAGGTCCGGGCTCTTGGGCTTTGTCCTGTGCTCGCTCGCCGGGCTGCCGGCGACGGAGACGGACGCCAGTCCCCAGGGAGGCGGAGAAGGCCCGGAGCTCTTTCTCAGCGACGGATCGCAGGTCATCCAAAGTCTGCCGGTCGGCGGGGATCTTTGGGTCTTCGGCCGGGGTCTTCCCGGTCAAGCCTCGGTGGACGTCGTTCTTTTGGGAGATACCGGCCAGCAGATCCTCCGAAGGCAGGCTCTCACCTCTGCTTCCGGAGTGCTTGAGGCCAGGCGGCTTTGGTCGCGCACCGGCATCGGCGGCTGCGACTGCGAGTTTC
>JBCCLG010000279.1:0-6955 GCA_039027015.1 Acidobacteriota bacterium
CCGCCGCGAGCGCCTCGTCGCACCGCTCGAGCAGCGGACGGCGCTCGGCGACGCGGATTTTGTCGGGGGTGAGGTTGCGACCGCTCTCCTCGAGAAAGATCAGCGGGCAGTAGTTGTGCACGAAGATCGTTGCAAAAAAACGGTGCGGTTCCCCGAAGGTCTCCCGGGCCCAGCCCCATAGACGCTGGCCGCTCACCTCCTGGCGCTCGCATCCAAAGCCTAAAACCGGCCGCTTGGGGTGCTCGGCCGCGGGCTTGCCGACCGGCGCCTCGACGCCCAGCCAATCGCGCGCCGGCGCGATGGCGCCAAAGGGGATGCCGGTTTGCGCCATACCCCAGGGACCGGGATTCATGCCCAGCAGCAAATTTTCGGCGCCCAGCCCGGCGTAGCGTTCCAGGTAGAGACCCAGGGGCTCGCGGGCGTAGACCAGCGGGTTGTAGACGTGGGCGATCGGAGCGCTGAAGCGCAGCCGCTCGAGCCCTTCGCTCAGCGAGTCGAGCGTCTGCAGCAGCTGGAGCCCCGGCGCGGCGGTGGTGCTGGCCATCATCTCGCGGCGGAGCCTTCGTCAGTCGAGCAGCTGGAAGATTTCATCGACCTGCTGCCAGCCCACCTTCATCAGGAAGTCCGTGCGCCGACCGTAGGACTTGCTGCCGAGGATGAAGAAGCCCGGTTCGGGGCTGCGCAGGGACTCCGGCCCCAGGCTGGTCTGCGCCAGGCAGTCGCCCGAGGCGCCGGAGGTCGAGAGGAGGGCCGCGGCTAGCTTCATCGGCCCGCTGGTGGCGTAGCACTCGTGAACCTGAAGCTGCCGGTAGAGCTGGTGATCGCCCACCCGGCCGGTCATCGAGAGGACGCGGTCCACCTCGACCGACGAAAAATCGTGGCCGCTGCGCAGGGTGATTTCAAGCCGCCCGCCGTCCGTCTCCCGCAGACCATCGATCACCGAATGGCTGCGCACGTCGACAAAGTCCGGAGGCGACTCCGCGATCCCGGCCGCGAAGATCGTCAGGCGCTGCCGCTCGGGCAGGGGGTCGTCTTCCTGGGGCCGCGGCGCGGCGCTGCGCATCGCCCACACCAGGCGGGTGCCCGGATGCTCTTCGGCCAGGTGCACGAGATCGCGCAGGGCCGTTTGCGCCGAATGTCCGCCGCCGACCAGCAGGGTGGTGGTGCCGGCCCAGGACTCGGCCTCGTCATCGAGGTTCGGCAAATCGCGCACGATGCGGTCTCCGACGCCGCGCTCGCCGGGGGCCGGGATGCCGGCGTCGCCCAGGGAGTTGGGTTCGGTGTTGCCCGTGCAGTCGAGCACCAGGTCGGCGGACTCGAGGGACTCGGCGCCGGCGCTGTCTTCCACCAGCAGGCGAAAGGGCCTCTGCCCCCGAGCGTCGCTGGCGATCTCCTCGTGCTTCAAAAGACCCTGACGACCGATCGAGGTGACCCGGGTTGCGAGCCGCAGCCTGCCGGCGAGCGCCGGCGACTCGGCGAGGGGCTCATAGAGCTGCTCGATCAGGTCTTGGCCGGTGGGAAAGGCCTCCTCATCGGGTACCGGGCTGCCGGCTTCGCGCAGCGCTCGGCGCATGCGGTCCGACATATTCATGCTCCACGGCGTGAAGAGGCGCACGTGGCGCCAGCCGTGCACGTGTCCGGCAACGCGGTCCGACGCCTCGTAGAGGGTGAACTCATAGCCGTTTTCGGCGGCGGCGAGGGCTGCCTCGAGGCCGGTGGGCCCGGCACCGAGGATGGCGAAATGAACCCCGCGGGATGAGAGGTCGGGATCGGCGGACGGCGAGGTCGAGGGCGACGAGGCGGCGGCTGTGGGTTGCGACATGGCGGACTCCTTCCTCAAGGGGAAATCAGAGAGGCTTGCTCACTCTCTCACTCACGCTCAATAGCGCGACGAGGCGCGCTCTCGGGCCGGCAGGATCTCGAGGCAGGTCGTCCACCAGCCGGTGAGGATGGTCTCGACGAATTCCTCGGGCAGGCCTTCGCGGCGCATCTCGCGCGCCAGGCCCTGGTGGTCATAGCGCAGAGGCACCAGCTCGACCGACAGCTCGGCGTCCGGGGCCTCCTCGAGCATGGCGTACCACACGTGGGTGGTGCCGTCGTTGGCCGGCCGGCCGATCACGCCGACGTTGACGACGTCGCGCCCGGACGGCAGGCGGCGATGCCACTGCAGGCCCGAGTGCGTGCACAAAATGGCGTCGCACTCTTCCTGATCCAGCAGAACCTCGAGAAAGGGCACCGGCGAGGTCGAGGCGAAGAGGAATTCATTCACTCGTCGCGGCGATCCGTGCACCATCAAAAGCTCCCGGGAGCCGACGCGCACGCGGCGGCGATCCGGGTGGGTGCCCATCCACGCCTTGTACTCATCCGAGCAGTTTTCCTCGGTGTAGCGGTAGGAGATCTCGGCGAAGGTATTGTCCCGCGGATCGGCATAGCCGCAGTTACAGTCCTCGCGCCCGGAGTGCAGCGACTGCTCATAGTTGCCCTGAATCGAGAGCACACCACCCTCTTCGAGCAGCGACCAAACCTTTTCGGGGTGGGGGCCGAAGCCGCCAAAGTCCCCGAGGCAGTAGACCCGCTCGGCGCCGCGCGCCGCGGCGTCGACGAGCAGCGCCTCGAGCCCCAGGCTATTGTTGTAGATGCCGCCGAAGACGGCGATCTTGGAATACGGTCCCTCCACAGGGGTCGGGTCGCCCGGCGCCGCCAGGTAGCTCCCCACCTCGGCGTGGCGCTCGGCCTCCTCGAGGTGGCGACCGTGACGCTTCACCTCCCGACGAAAATCTCCCAGGGGCACCAGACGCTCTCCCCAGGTCGCGAGTCCGCGATGGGCCGATAGCTTCGCCTTCTTGCCCTGACGCTTCTTCTTCGCGTCGTCGATCGGGGGACGTTGACTCATGAATCCCGCCTTGGAGGAAGGAAAGGGAGGCGCGCGGCGCAGCCGCTCAGGTGCGGCAGCTCACGCCGTGGACGTGGCACGTCCAGCACGCGGGGTGGCCCAAGGGGTAGCTGTCGAGGCTGTCGGCCAGGGTCGCTCCCATGCGCCCCTCGGGCTCGTTGACGAGAATCGGGCAGACCCACACGCCCTGATCGGTGACCATGCGGCTCGAGGAGCACTGCAGATGCTCCCAGTCGTCGGCGCCGCCGGCGCCGCCCGACAGGCTCTGCCACGTTTCATAGGCGCCGGAGCGCTCCGCCTCGGCGCCGATCGAGAAGACCGGCAGGATCTTGAGGCGCGGACGCTCGATGCCGTGATCGTTCAGCAGCTGGAGGAAGCGCCGACGGCCGTCTTTGGAGGAGTTCTCGGCGTTCACCTCGGTGACCGTCATCACCGGATTGAGCCCGGCCTCGTGCACGTTGCGGGCGCCCTGGAGGATGCGCACAAAGGTTCCCTCCCCGCGAATCGGATCGTTGCTCTCGGCGTCGTAGCCGTCGAGAGAAATACGCAGGTCGAGGGAGTAGTCAGAGGCTGAGGCCATGCTGGCGAGCCGCCGGCAGCGCTCGGGGTTGAGCAGCAGGCCGTTGGTCAGCACGTTGGCCGGGCCCTGGGCCAGGGTGGCCTCGAGGATCGCCTCCATATCCGGGTTGAGGAAGGGCTCGCCGCCGGTGAAGTAATACTCCTTGACGCCCAGCGTCGCGGCCTCCCGCAGGTGTTCCCGCACTGCGTCAAGGCGTATGAACTCGTGGGTGCGGTTGGTCGGCGAGCACGAGATGAAGCAGTGGCTGCAGGCCAGATTACACACCGTGCCCGCCACCTGAAACCAAAGGGTATCCAGGCTGCGCAGCTCGACCCGAGGGACCGAGGGCCGGGCCTTCTCGGCCTCGACCTCGGGCTCATTGATCACCGGTAGCAGGGCCCCTGCGAGGCTCATCAGCAGCAGTTGGGGTCGACGCACTCCGAAGCTTCGATCGTGGCGTCGTAGTCCTGTCCTTTGGTTTCGCGCGGATGGCGCAGTTCTGTTCTCGTGCAGTCGAAGAGCTCGGCCTCCGCCAGCGGGATCTCCTCCTTCGGCTCGACGAAGTCGAAGTGGCTCCGGTAGGGCTCCCGCCGATAGATGTTGAAGCTCTTGTCGCACACCGCATAGCGCTCGCCGCGGAGCATGCGGTGGCCGTCGTCGTCGAGCACTTCCTTGAACGGCCCGCGGTAAACCACCGCCTGGCGGCGCTCGTAGCACGCGCCCTCTTTGCCCTTGAAGGCCTGCACGGTGAGCGAACGGAACTCGATGCCCTCGACGGTTTGCCAAGGCTCGACCTGACGCTCGAGCACCTCGATGCCGTAGAAGCCGGCGTCTTCGAAGGCCTTGAGGAAGCCGGTTTCGGTGAACGCACCGGAGATGCAGCCGCTCCACAGGTCGGCGTCGTTCTGCATCGCCGCGGGGACCTCCTCATCGCTCACGATGTCGGAGATCACCACCCGGCCCCCGCGGCGCAGCACCCGGTGCAGCTCGCGGAACATCTGGGTCTTCAGCTCGGGAGCCACCAGGTTGAGCACGCAGTTGGAGACCACCGCGTCGACGGAATCACTCTCGACGAGCGGGTGGTCGCGGCGCAGTCGCTCGGTGGTCTGCTCAAGGGAGAGGAAATCTTCGGCGCTGGTCACCGGCGCGTGGGTCAGCTCGCGCTCCAGGAGGTCGAGATCGAGGCCGAGGTCCTGAATGCGGCCGCGGCGGAACTCGACGTTGGCAAAACCGACTTTCTCGGCCACCTCGGGCGCGGCGCGGCGCGAGACCTCGAGCATCTCGGGGGTCATGTCGACGCCGATCACGCGGCCGCTCGGGCCGACCACCTGGGAGGCGATAAAGCAGATTTTGCCGGTGCCGCTGCCGAGATCGAGCACGGTCTCCCCGGCCTTGAGGTGGCGACTCGGGTCACCGCAACCGTAGTCGCGGTCGATGACTTCCTGGGGGATGACCTCCAGGTACTGCGGGTCGTAGTTCACCGGGCAGCACAGCTGCGGTTCTTGAGCCTGGGCCGCCGCGCCGTAGCGATCCTTGACGGCGCTCTCTGCATCGGTCTGAGTCTGCATTCTCTCGGATTCTCCTGCTCTCGCGCCGCCAGAGGCGCAGCGATCAAAATATCTGCGGACATCTCGATCTTACGATCGTCGGGGGTTTCTCGGATGGCTCCGCGGGGATCATGAGCGATCTCAGTCGATCAGAAAACGCATTCGAACGGCTCCGAACATGATGTCGTCTCCCGACTGGATGAGCAGCGGCCGCTCGGCGGAAATGCGCTGGCCGTTGACGAAAGTACCGTTGGTCGCCCGCTCCTCGAGGATGAAAAAACCGTTGGAGCGACGGAGGATTTTAGCGTGTCGGCGGCTGGTGGTCAGCTGGGTATCGATTTTGGTGAGGTCGATATCCGGCTCGACGTTGTTGACCGGGTCGACGCGGCCGATTTTGACCTCCGACTGCACGGCGAGCGGCAGCTCCGTGTTGTCGGTCAAATACACCAGGCGCGCTCGGTCTTCGACCATCGCCGGCTCGTCGTCCACCGGCACGCTGCTGGCTCCGGCCCAGGCGCGCAGGAGCATGTCCTGGGTCAGCTCGAGGCGCGAACCCAGCTTGCGGATCATCCGGCTGGCGATATCGGTCTTCTTGGTCAGCAGACTGGGCAGATCGCGACGCTCGATCTTGATCAGCTTGCCGGCGGTGAGGGCCCGCACCGAATGGGTCCGCGGCTCTTCCTCGAGCAGCGCCATCTCGCCGAAGAAATCACCGCGCTCGAGCACCGCGACCTGTTTTTCGTAGCCGCCTAGCTCCTGCACCACCTCGAATTCGCCCTGCTGAATCAGGCACATGAAGGTTCCCGGTTCGCCCTGCCGGAAGACCGTTTCCTGGGCCTTGAAATCGAGAGGTGTGTACGCCATGACTCACAGAGGCCGCCCGGGATGGGGAGGCTATTTGCCTAGCTTCTGGCCGACCGTCTCGGCCTCGCGTTCTCCTAGACGAGATCGCCGATTCTAGCACCATCGGGGACCTCGACCTCGGCGTCCTCCAGGAAGCGGCGGATCATCGAGAAAACGTCCGCACGATTCATCAAAAAAGAGTGAATTCCGGAAACGATGACCTGCGGCACGCCCTCGACCCACGTTTCTTCGACGCTCACCACGGCGTCGTTCTCGACCTCGCCCAGGGGATGCCAGGCCCCGCGGACGCCCCGATTGCCGGCGATCACCAGAGCCGGAACGCCCGGCGGCATCGGCAGCCGGGCGTAGAACTCGTCGTCGCACAGGCGCTGACCGGCGTCGCTGGTGAGCAGCTGAAAGAGGGGGTTGTCCTGCAGCTCCCGGGCTACCGCCGGCGGGCGGTTGGGCGGCGCCATCATGATGAAGCGCTCAAAGCCCGCCGGCAGCCCGGGGCTGGCCAGGCGGGTGATGATGTTGCCCAGGGAGTGGCCGACCACGGCGTAACGCCTGTCTTCCCTGCCGTCGAGCTGCCCTTCGATATGGCGACGAAATCGCTCGGCGATCGAGTCGAGGGGCTCCACGGTCACGGAGTAGCCGAACAGGCTCGCGCCGTAGCCGGCCCAGCGGAGCCGGATCGCCAGCCCCCACATGGAGACCGGGCTGCGGCCCATGCCGTGGATCAGGAAGACGTGCACGTTCGGGGTCGGCCCCTGCTCTTTCAGTGGTGGCCCGGCTGCCAGCTGTAGGCGTAGCTCTCGTCCTCGAACTCGCCGAGCCCGGAGACGATCTTAAGCGGCCGGTAGGTGTCGACCATGACCGCCAGCTCCTCCGTCTTCTCCTTGCCGATCGAGCCTTCGTAGGTCCCGGGGTGGGGACCGTGGGGAATGCCGTTCGGATGCACGGTGAAGGAGGCGCGCTCGATGCCCTTGCGCGACATGAAGTCGCCCTCGACGTAGTAAAGCACTTCGTCGGAGTCCACGTTCGAGTGGTTGTAGGGAGCGGGAATGGCCTGCGGATGGTAGTCGAAGAGGCGCGGCACGAAGGAGCAGATGA
>JBCCLG010000280.1:0-6940 GCA_039027015.1 Acidobacteriota bacterium
CCGGCGGCGATCTCTCGAAGCTCCGGGAGAGAGTGAGGCGGAGCGCGGAGATGCGGAGCCCCGCCACTCCGGAAGCCGCCGTCTCGGGCGGCAGCATCCGCCCCTGAGCCAGCCCCGCCACCCAACAGGCGGCCTCGTCCCCCCTGGCAGGCTAAGCGGACCGAGCAGGTCGGAGGGCCGCGGCCTGCGAAAAAGCCGCGGCCCGCTTAAAAATTAGGCCGTCATCCGTTCGGGATAACGCCAGGACCGAAGTCCTCTATCGGCAGAAGCTCGCCTTCGACGACGTCGTCGGCGGATTCAGGCACCGGGGCGGGGTCCGTAAGCGACCCCAAAGCGGCCGAGAGCCAGTGCCACAGAGCGGAAACCCAGCTCGTCGCCCCGTCGAGCCCCGCGGCTTCTGGGCTCGAAATCGAGGCGGCTGTGGCGGTCGTGGCGAAGCAGGCGAGTAGGCAGATCAGAACGAGCCATACGGACTTCTTCATTGCGACATCTCCAAAAGAATCCGGGGCTCCATTGCCCCGGTGTCGCCCTTAGATTAGTTCTGACCGAATGGTCGGCAAAATATCTTCAATAAACGCATTTGTGTCGACTTATCGTCACATGCTGCATGGTAGCGATGAGCGGCCGCGCGAATCTGGAGCGCTCTTTGACCGGAGTCTCTGGCTCCCGTAATTTCCTCGAGACTATGACTACGACCGTAGAAGACGTAGGAAACGCACTCGAGGTGCTGGCCGGCATCCTCGAACGCTGGGACGTCAGGCTGAGGCGCCTGGTGAATCGCTTGCCGGATCCGCGCTACGCCGAGGGCTCCGACGAGCCGCTCAACCTGGAGGCTCAAATCCAGGGGCGCATCGGCGCTGCGCTCGACGACGAGCTGCAGCCCCTGGTGGACACCCTGCGCGAGCTGGCCAGCCGGGTCGATCAGCCCGACGACCCTTCATCCCCCTGAGCCGATCCCGCTGAGCCGATCCCCCGGAACCGAGGCCGCTCGCCCGGCCCTCGCCCTCAGCCCGCGCCGCCGACGGGCAGCTTGCCCTTGGCGATCGCCGCTTCGACGGTCAGCAAGGTTTTATCCATCATGCCGCGCAGCGCCGACTCGAAGCCTTGACGACCCGAGCCCCCGTCCGCAAGGAGCTCGGCGTAGCTCACCCGCTTCTGCCACAAAACCGAGCCTCGGTCATAAACCCTGACCTCGAAAACCCCGGCAGCTTCGCCCAGATCCTCGGCCTGAAGGTGGTATTCCCGCCCCTGGTGCTCGTAAACGGTGTTGATTCCGGTGATCATGGTTTCCTGAGGATAGCAAGCGCCCGCCCCTTCTAGCCCGCTCCGCGATCGGCCGGTGCGACACCGCTCAGGGAAAAGCGGTCGAGGTCATGTCCCATCGTCAGCCGTCCCTTGAAGCCTCGCTCGCGCGCCCGGGCTTCGAGAGCCCGCACGTCGAGGGGTCTGTAGACGTGGGAGCACACCAGCCGCGGCGTCTGGCAGCGCGCCGCCAGCTCGACGATCTCGTCCTCTTCCAGGTGGCCCGAGTCGAAAACGCCCAGGGTGCAGCGACTCAAAAAGTCCACCAGCTCAGGGCCGAAGAAGGCGTCGCCGGTCAGGCCGACGACCTCTCCGCCCTGCTCGAACCGCAGGCCGTGATTGCCGGCCGGCGGCAGAGGATCGAAGGCGAAGCGGCACCCCTCGATCTCGAGGCCTTCTCCGCTGCCCACCTCGTGGAGATGAACCCGCCATTCGCCGAGGAGCGGCGGCGGTGTCAGAACCCCCGCCTCGAAGAGGCTTAAGAGGCGCATCATCTGAGATTCGTGGCCTCGCGGACCCCAGAGGTGGAGATCGACGCTTCGCGGGTCGACCTTCGACCACGTCGCCGCCTGCAGATAGGGGATGAGATCCGAGAGGTGGTCCGGATGAAAATGAGAGAAGACGATGTGCCGCACGTCGTCCTGGCGCAAACCGAGCGCCGCGAGCCGGTCCGCGATGCCCCGCCCGAGGTCGAAGACCAGGCGGCATGACTCCAGCTCTACGAGGGCCGAAGAGGCGCGCCGGCTTTCCTCGAGCTGGCAGGTGCCGGTTCCGAGCAGGGTGAGCTTCGAGTCCTTCACGGTGACGTCTCTTTCCTCGTGAAGCGGAGAGGGGATCGCCGCATTCGCTAGAATCTGCCTTCCACAAGTAAGCCTCGACCAAGATACCTGAACCGAGCGTCCGGCGCTCAGGAGAAGCCATGACCCTCTCGTCCGCTCGCCTTCTGCCCGGAGCCCTCGTCCTTCTCTGCGCAGCGGCGTGGGGGTGCGGCGACGGCCCCGCGCCGAGTCCGCCGCCCGAGTCGAAGGTTCCGAGCGCCGAAACGGTCGCCGAGAGAAACCGCGCCGACGCCGAGCGGCGCGATCGTCACGCCCAGCAGCGCCTCCCGTTTTGGCGCGATGTCGAGCTGAGCGAGAGCCTCGGGCTGAGCGGCGAGCAGATCTCCGTCATGGAGCAGCGTCGCCAGGCGCAGCTGGAAAAGCGCCGCCGGGAGCGCGTGGCCGCAACCGAGACGCGCGGCCTGCTGTCGGCGGCTCTCGAGGCGGGAGATTGGGAGAAGGCCCGCGAGCTGGGGAGTGAGCTGCAGACGGTTTCGGCCGGACAGCTCGAGGCCGATCTCGAGCTCAAAATCGCCATTCTCTCGTCGCTCAACGAAGACCAGCGGCGTCAGCTGGCGCGCGAGAGTCCTGGCGCTCTCAGGCGATCGTGGCTGCTGCCGGGCCGCGAGCCCCGCGGTCCGAAGCGCAATCCGCTCCTCGATCCCCCCTGAAGGCCCGGCGTCAGCCGTCGCCGAGCATGCGCAGCCAGCGGCGGAAGGGGTGATCTCCCTTTCCGGCTCCGTCTTCCGAGCGAAAGCGTTCGCGCCAGCCGGAGTCGTCGGCGCAGTAGGGTCCGGGCACGAAGTCGCGCAGGAAATACTCCCGCTGGCGCTCCGAGCATTCCGCGTGGGCGACGCCGCCCGAGCGCGGATCGATCAGGCGGACCACCACTCCGCCCGGCGGCTCGAAGTCGCGAAAACCGCCCGGCGGCCGGATTTCGTCGGCGAAGCGCTTCCACACCGGCGCGGCGCCGCGGGCGCCAGAGAGTCGGGTTGCGGAGTTGTCGTCATAGCCCACCCACACCAGGGTCGCGAGCTCCGGCGAGTAGGCGGCAAACCAGCTGTCGCGCCGGTCGTTGCTGGTGCCGGTCTTGGCCGCGACGGGGTCCCTAAGGCCCTGGGCGCGCAGTTTCTTGGCGGTTCCCCGAAGCGGCACGCCCTGGAGGACCTTGTTGATCAAGAAGGCGACCTCCTCGGACAGCTCCTGGGTCGCGGCGGCGATCTGCTGCCCCTCGACCTTCTTGCCCTGCCGATCGAAAACCGCCACCAGTCCGTGGGGCTGCTGTCGCCTGCCTCCGTGGGCAAAGGTGGCGTAGACCGTGGCCATCTCGAGGGGCGTGACCTCCATAGCGCCGAGGGCCAGAGCGGGCAGCGGCCTCAAGGATCGCCGGATGCCGAGGCGCTTCGCCATGTCGACCACGTGCGTCATGCCCATGTCGACCGCCAGTCGCGCGGTCGGCACGTTGTAGCTATTCTCGAGGGCCGTGCGGGCGCTGACCCAGCCGCGGTAGGTGCCGTCGGAGTTCTTGGGCTGCCAAAGTCCCGAGGGCGAGCGGAAGGAGTAGGGCTCATCCTCGAGGAAGGTCGCCGGATTGGCGACCCGGCGCTCGAACGCCGCGGCGTAAACGATCGGCTTGAAGGCGCTCCCCGCCTGCCGTTCAGCGCTCGACACCCGGTCGTATTGGCTGCGCCCGAAGTCGCGGCCGCCGACATAGGCGCGCAGACCGCCAGTGGCGGGGTCGATGGCTACCAGCGCGGCCTGAAGCTCGCCGGGTCTCTTCTTCTCGTAGCTCTTCTCAAGCTCGGTGAGGGTCTCGCGAACGGCCTTCTCGGCCGCCTCCTGGGCCTTGAGGTCGAGGGTCGAGTGCAGCATGTAGCCGGCGTCGTCGAGCTGGTCGAGGCCGAAGCGCCGGGCGGCTTCGGCGGCCATGGCGGCTGTGAAATAGGGGGCGCGGCGAGCCACCACCCCGCGCTGCGGCGTCACCGCCTCCCGGGCGGCCTGCTCCAGTCGCTCGGCCTCCACCCAGTTGAGCTGCGCCAGGCGACCGAGCACTACGTCGCGCCGGGCGCGGGCGGCTTCCGGCGAGGCGAGGGGGGAAAGATTGCCGGGCGACTGGACCATGCCGGCGAGAATCGCCGCCTCGCTCAGGCTCAGCTGGTCCGGGGTCTTGCCGAAGTAGGCCCAGGCAGCGGCCCCTACCCCCATCAGGTCGACACTGCCCGAGCGTCCCCAGTAGATCTCGTTGAGGTACGCCTGCAGGATGGTGCGCTTCTCGTAGCGGGCCTCGAGCAGCAGGGCGAGAAGGGCCTCCTGCGCCTTGCGTCCCCAGCGGCGCTCGTGGGACAGGTAGATATTCTTGACCAGCTGCTGAGTCAGGGTGCTGCCGCCCTGGCGCACCTCGTTGGCTCGGAAGTTGGTCCACGCCGCGCGCAGAATGCCGCGCAGCGAAAGGCCCGGGTGCTCCAAGAAATTGGCGTCCTCGGCGGCCAGCACCGAAAGAATCAGATCTTCCGGCAGCTGATCCAGGGTCACCGGCCGGCGCTCCTGGAGGTCGGAGCCGTAGAAGCTGGCGATCAGCGGCGGGTCGAGCCACACCCCGGCGAGCTGGCTGCCGTCGCGCACCACCTTGTCGACGGCACTGCCCGCAAAATGGACCTCCAGCCGGTCTCCCCCGGCCCAGCCGCGCGGGCTGGGAAAGCGCCGCCGCCGAAGCTCGATGCGTCCCTCCCGCTGTCGGAAGCTGCCGCGGGTCGTGAGGCGCTCGTCCCGCAGGTATCCGGCGGCTTCAAGGGCGGCCTCGAGGCCGCGGGCGTCAAGCCGCCCACCGGGCTCGATCACCGCCGGGCGTCCATAGAGTCTCGAGGGCTGACGACTCGGGTGAGAGCCGAACTGCCCTGAGAGTCGCCAAAAGGGAAGAAAAAGCCACGCCAGGACGATCGGCACACCGGCCGCCAGCAGCCACGGCAGAAGGCGGCGGAGCTTCGAGGGGCTCTTCTTTCGGGTGCGTTTCGCGCGGGTCATCGGTGGGGGTGGGGGCCTGCCGCCAGGGGCGTGCGGCGCAGCCTGGCGGATCCTACCGGAAGGTTCGACGGACGGTGGGGTGCAGTAGAGTCGCGCGAACCGCCCTCTGGAAATAGCCCAAGGAGTGAAGATGTCGCAGATCAGCTTCTTCGAGCAGGTGAACCAGAATTTCGACAAGGCCGTGGCCTTCACCGACCATGACGAGCACCTGCTCGGCCAGATACGGGCGTGCGGCAGCGTGTACCGCATGAGTTTCCCGCTGCGCCGCGACGACGGCACCATCGAGGTGATCGAGGCGTACAGGGCCCAGCACAGCCGCCACAAGCTGCCGACCAAGGGCGGCTTTCGCTACAGCCTCGGGGTCTGCGAAGACGAGGTTATGGCGCTCGCCGCCCTGATGACCTACAAATGCGCCATCGTCAACGTGCCGTTTGGGGGCGCCAAGGGCGGGGTCAAGATCAACCGCCGCGACTACAGCGACGGCGAGCTCGAGCGCATCACCCGCCGCTATACCCACGAGCTGGCGGAGAAGAATTTCATTGGCCCGGGGGTCGATGTGCCGGCGCCCGATTTCGGCACGGGTGAGCGCGAGATGGCCTGGATGGCCGATACCTTTCAGGCTTTGGCGCCCAACAAACTCGACGCCATCGCCTGCGTGACCGGCAAGCCGGTGGCTCAGGGAGGGGTGCGCGGCCGTAAGGAGGCGACCGGACGAGGGGTCTATTTCGGCATTCGGGAAGCCTGCGATCACCCCGAAGATATGGCTGCGCTGGGTCTTGCCACCGGCATCGAGGGCAAGCGAGCGGTGGTCCAGGGGCTCGGAAACGTCGGCTATCACGCGGCAAAATACCTCCAGGAGGACGGAGCCCACGTGGTGGCGGTCGCCGAATGGAACGGCGCGATCCGCTGCGCGGAGGGCAGCGACGGCCTCGACGTCGAGGAGCTCAAGCGCTTTCACCGCGAGGAGGGCACCCTGATCGGCTTTCCCGGTTCGGTAGCCCTCGAGAGTTCTCCGGCCGCCCTCGAGCTCGAGTGCGACATCCTGGTGCCGGCGGCGCTCGAGAATCAGATCACCCTCGAGAACGTCGACCGCGTGCGGGCCAAAATCATCGCCGAGGCCGCCAACGGGCCGCTGACCGCCGACGCCAGCGACCGCCTGACCGAGCGCGGGGTGCTGATCATCCCGGACGCCTTCCTGAACGCCGGCGGCGTGATCGTGTCGTATTTCGAATGGGTCAAAGACCTCGCCCATCTGCGTTTCGGGCGCCTGCGCAAGCGCTGGGAGGGTCAGGCCTACCGCAATCTGCTGAGCACCATGGAGTCGATGACCGGGCAGAGGTTCCCCGAGGAGGTCAAGACCACCTTCCTGCGCGGGCCTGAGGAGGTCGACCTGGTCAACTCCGGCCTCGAGGAGACCATGTCCGCCGCCTACCGGGAGGTGCGCGAGAAGAAGCTGCAGCTTGGAATGCCGGACCTGCGCGCGGCGTCCTTCGTGGTGGCGGTCGACAAGATCGTGACCAGCTATCACGATCTCGGAATCTTCCCCTGACGGGCTCTCGTCCGCGGGCTCAGCGAACCCGTCCTTCGCTTTCGCGACCGCGGGGGCTGCGCGCGCGTCCTCAAACCCGCGGGCGCTACCGACCACCCCCTCAAGGCCGTCAAGGAGGTGGATTCCCCACCGCCTTGAGCCCGCATTCTTCAAGCAGATCCCCCGAGAATCAGACGGACGAACGCAGCATAGAAAGCTCTGTGAAGGAGGGTTCGAACCGCAGCGACCCAAGCCGGAGCGATCAGGAGCC
>JBCCLG010000281.1:0-6934 GCA_039027015.1 Acidobacteriota bacterium
CGGCGAGAACGAGCGTCTGCAGTCAGCCCTGCGCGCCCAGGCCAGCTCGGGCACGCTGATCAAATCCTTCAGTCTCCTGACCATCGTGATCGGCGTCGCCAGCGTGCTGCTCTTGGCGGCGGTGCAGCGCCGCTCGGAGATCGGCATCATGCGCAGCATGGGGATCAGTCGGCCGGCGATCCGCCGCATCTTCCAGCTGCAGGGGCTTCTGATCGGCTTTTTCGGCTCGGTGGTCGGGGCCTTCGGCGGCTGGCTCTTCTGCCAGGTGCTTCTCACCCTCACCCGCCGGCCCGACGGCACGACCTCCTTTCCGGTCGATCCGAGCCAGGGCGAGTACGGCACGGCCATCGCCCTGGCGACGCTGGCCAGCGTGCTCGCCGCCATCCTGCCGGCGCGGGCGGCCTCCAAGGTCGATCCGGTGGAGGTCATCCAGCAGTGAGCGAAGGGGCGGGAGGAGCGGCCGATCCGGTGCTGCGAGCGCGCGGCGTGGAAAAGACCTTCTTCGACGGCGGCGAGGTGCCGACGCGGGTTCTGCACGGCGTCGATCTCGACCTCGAGTCGGGCTCCTTCGTCGCGCTGATGGGGCCGAGCGGCAGCGGCAAAAGCACCCTGCTCTCGATCCTCGGCACCCTGCTGCGGCCGACCGCCGGCAGCGTGGAGATCATCGGCCAGGACGTGGTGCGCCTCGGCGAGAAGAAGCTCACCCGTTTTCGCAATCGCACCCTCGGCTTCGTTTTTCAATACCACCACCTTCTCGCCGACTTCTCGGCCCTCGAGAACGTTCTCTTTCCGTCGTACGCGGTGCACGGCGGCGAAACGCGGGAGGCTCGCCTCAGGGCCCTCGAGCTGCTCGATCGGGTCGGGCTGAGCGACCGCGCCCGCTTTGCCTCCACCAAGCTCTCGGGCGGGCAGAAGCAGCGCGTGGCGGTGGCGCGGGCTTTGATGAACCGGCCGCCCCTGGTGCTCGCCGACGAGCCCACGGGCAATCTCGACAGCGAAGCGACGCGCAAACTCGTGGAGCTGCTGCGCGAGGTGGCCGAAAAAGAGGGCACGACCTTCCTGATCAGCACCCACGACGCCGAGATCGCGGCGCGCTGCGACCGCACGGTGCACGTGGTCGACGGGCTGGTGGAAGACGGCGCGCAGCGCAGAGAGGCCGAAGCCTGATCCTCCGGAAAGCCTGGGCGGTATGAAAGACGAAGCTCCGCCACGTGGCAGGCCCGATCCGCTGCCCTGCGCCCCTCTCCTGCGCGCCTGGCGGCTCGAGGAGAGGAACCGGCGAGGCTGGGGCTCGGGGGCCGAGGGCCTGCCCTCGGACGCCGCCCGTCGCCGGCTCGAGAGGTGGCGCGCCCAGGCGCCGCTCGACCGCGAGGACGCGTGGCGCCGGCGCCTGGCGTCGGCGGGTCTTGCCGGGCCTGGCGAGGGCGCGGTGCTGCGTCTCCTGGAGGCGCCCTCAGGGGAGGCGTCGGCGGAGCCCGGCCCGGGCTTCGCCCGTCGCCTGGCGGCGATCTACGCCGATCCGCGCGGCGACGGCCCGAGGCCCGGCGGCGTTTTCACCTGGATAGAGCCCCTTCTGGGAGCGGCTCGCCGCGGTCTGCGGCGCGCCGTTCCGAGCCTCGCGGGGAGCGACCTGGAGCTTGATCTAGTGCGCTTTCTCGCCGACTCCCTGCACCGCCGCATGGCCCGCACCCTGGTGCTCGAGCTGCGCATCGCCGCCCTCGAGGAGCGCCTTGAGGGCGAGAGTTCCGAGGAGCGCTTCGCGAGCTTCCACCGCCGCCTGGCGGATCCCGCCGCCGCCTGGGAGCTGATGTGCGCCTACCCGGTGCTGGCCCGCAGCCTGGAGCACGCCGCCTCGACCTGGCGAGTTTTCGCGGGGGAGCTGCTGCGCCATGCCGCTGAAGACCGGGCCGCCCTGGCGGGGGCGCTGTGCGGAGGCGCCGACCCGGGACCCCTCGTGCGGGTGAGGCCGAGCGGTGGAGATCCTCATCGCGGCGGGCGCTGCGTGCTGCGAGTGCGCTTCGCCTCGGGTTTAGAGGCGGCCTATAAGCCGCGTTCCCTGGCCGCGGAAGAGATTTTCGCCGAGGCGCTGGGCGACCTGGGGCCGCTGCTCGACCCTGAGGATCGCCCGCGCTGGCCCGGCGCCCTCGACCGGGGAGACCACGGCTGGATGCCGTGGGTGAGCCCGCGGCCGATCGAAAGGCCCGGCGGCGCCGAGCGCTTCTATCGCCGCCAGGGCGCGCTCCTCGCCGTGCTGCACGCCCTCGGCGCGACCGATCTCCACTTCGAGAATCTGATCGCCGACGGCGAGCATCCCGTGCCGGTGGATCTCGAGACCCTGGCCCACCCGCTGCTGCCGGCCACGGGCACGGGACGGGTGGACGAGAGCGGGCTTGACGACAGCGTGCTGCGCGTGGGGCTTCTGCCCCATCGACTGGAGATCGGGGGCGATCTGGTGGACCCGAGCGGCCTGGGCGCCGACGCCGATCAGCCGGTGGCGCGCTCGGGGGCTCGCTTCGAGGGCGCCGGCACCGACAATATGCGCGTGGTGCCGAGCGCCGGCACCCTGGGGGAGACCCCCGGTCGGCCGACCTATGGCCCCGGGGACGACCGGTCGATCGACGCGGCGGACTTCGGCGAGCAGGTCGTGCTCGGCTTTCGCGCGGCCCGCGCCGCCCTCGGCGCACGCTCCGCCGCCTGGTCGGCCCCCGGCGGACTTCTCGAGCGGCTGGCGGAGGTCGAGGTGCGGGTGGTGCTGCGGCCCACTCGGGTCTACGCTCTGCTGCTCCAGGAAGCCTTTCACCCGCAGATGCTGCGCGACGGCCTGGAGCACGACATGCTCTTCGATCGCCTGTGGCTCGGTGCGGAGCAGCAGCCGCTCCTCGGCCAAACGGTGGCGAGCGAGGCGCGGGATCTGGCGTTCGGCGACGTGCCTCTCTTCGTCACCCGCGCCGGCTCGAGGCGCCTGCAGGACGCCCGCGGCGTCGATCTCGGCGAGCTGCTGCCGGAGTCGGCCCTCGAGGGGGCGCGCCGCCGACTGGCGCGGCTCGCGGTCGGCGAGGACCAGCAGGAGCGCCTGGTGTCGGCGAGCTTTGAGCTGCGCGCCGCGGAGCGCGGATTACGGCCGCGCCGGAGGTCGAGTCTCGATCTTGAGGCCGGCGGCGCCGTCGATCCCGAGCAGTGCCTCGAGCTGGCCAGGCGGGCGGGCGATCTGCTGGCTCACAGGGCGTTTCGAGACCGCCGCGGAGCGCGTTGGGCGGCGCCCCGCCGGCTGGCCGCGGGGCGCTGGACCCTGCTGACGGCGGGCCCGGATCTCTACTATGGCGTTTCAGGCATCGCCCTCTTTTTGGCCAGCCTCGCCGAGATCAGCGGCGAGGAGAGCTACGGCGAGCTGGCGGACGAGGCGATCGAGACGGTGCGCCGGGACCTGGAGGTTGGCGACGCCGGGCTTCGAGAGCGCCTCGGTCTCCTCTCGCCCGGCGCGTTCGACGGCCTGGGCGGCGTGATCTACGCCCTCGCGCGGCTCGGGGCGCTGCGCCGCCGGCCGGGTCTGCTCGATCTCGCCCTCGAACAGCTCGAGCCCCTCGGCCGCGCGCTCGAGGGGGCGGGCGACGGGGCCGACGAAACCGACCTCATGTCCGGCCACGCCGGCGCGCTCATCGCCCTGGTGCGCCTGCGCCGGATGTCGGGCGGAAGGAGTGAGGCCCTCCTGGCCTCGCTGATCGAGCGCTGCCTCGACCTCCTGGTGCGCGGCGCTCGGCCGCATGATGCCGGCAGCGCCTGGCCGCCGGCGCACGGCGGTCCCGCTCTCGGCGGCATGGCCCACGGCGCCGCCGGCATCGCCTGGGCGCTGGCTGAAGGCCTGGCTTCCCGAGGCAGCCGCCTCGAGGGCAGCCGCCGCGAGGGCGCCAGGAGGGCGCGGCGTGAGGCGATCGACGACGCCATCGACGCGGCCCTCGACTATGAAGACTCGCTGATCGATCAAGGCAACTGGCGCGATCTGCGCGAGCGTCCGGTCGGCGAGTCGGACACCCGGCTCGTCGCCTGGTGCCACGGGGCGGCGGGGGTGGCCCTCGGTCGGCTGGGAATTCTGCGCGCCGACGCCGCCCGCGCGGACTCGGAGACGGCCGCCGGTCGCCCGGCGGCGCGACGTCGGCGGCTCGAGGACGACCTCAATCTCGCCGTGGGCACCACCCTGGAGCGCGGCTTCGGCCTCAACCACAGCCTGTGCCACGGCGACTTGGGCAACCTCGATATTCTGCTGCGCATCGCCCGGGCGCGCGGCGATCGAGCGCTCGAGCGCCGGGTCTCGGAGCTTGGGGCGGCGGTGGCTGCCAGCGTCCGGCGGCAGGGCTTTCTCTTCGGCTCACCCGGCGGAACCGAGCCGCCTGGCCTGATGGTGGGCGCGGCCGGGTTAGGATACGGGCTTCTGTGCTTGGCGGCACCCGACCGGGTGCCGTCACTCTTGTGGCTGGGGCTGCCGTCCGAGAAGGAGCCCAGCTTCGCTTTCTAACTGCGGGTCCCTCAAGACCCAAGGAGTCTGACCATGAAGAATGAGACCATCATCCGCGCCTGGCGCGACCGCGACGCGTTTCTCACCCTGACGGACGAAGAGCGCGCGCAGCTGCCCGCGAACCCGGCCGGCATCGTGGAGCTGCGCGATGAGGAGCTGAGGGGCGTGACCGGCGCCGGCACGCACTACTCTTTCTGCGAGCCGACCGCTTCGTGGTGTGACGACTGCGGCGGCGGCGGTGATATCATCGCTTTCCGCTGATCCGATCGAGATAGGGCTCAAACCCGCGATCCGCCGCTCTGGGCAGATCGCGGGTTTCTTGACGGCGCGCTAGACAACCTCGCTGGTGGCGCTAGACAACCTCGCTGGTGGCGCTAAACAACCTCGCTGGTGGCGCTAGAACAGCTCGCCGACGGAGTTGTTCCAGGGCGCGGTGTCGCCGGAGTCGAAGCCGTCGGCGAAGATGACGCCGGTGTCGCGCCAAAAGAAGAAGTTGGCGGCCGCGGCGAGAGATCTCTGGCCGTCAGGACCGATCGCGTAGACCTCGAGGGTGGTGCTCTCCTCGTCCCCCTCGCGGCTGACCGACGCCGCGAAGTAGGCCGTGTTGGCGGTGCCCCCCAGGTGCGAGAGGCCGCCGTCGCCGTCGCGCCGGAAGACCTGGTACGACACCACCGGATCCGGCGAGGCGTCCCACGACAGGCGCAGCGAGGCGGTGAAGGGATCGGCCTCAACCTGACGCAGGAGGCGCAGGCGGGAGGGCGCCGCCGGCGGGCTGGCGGTGCTGTCGAGCACCCCCAGGCGGCCGATGGCGATCTCGTAGCCCGGAACCGGCGCGGGCGAGTCGAAGCGCAGGGAGATCTTGGCCAGGGTCTCGCCGGCGAACGAGGAGAGGTCGAAGTCCACCAGGTTCCAGCCCGAGCTGTCGGCGGTGCCGACATCGAGGAAGGTGGGGGCGGTGACGCTCGATCCGTCCTCGAAGGAGAGGCCCACCGAGAGATGGCTGGGGGCGCCGCCCGCGATGCCCTGGAAAGCCAGCTGGAAGACGCTGTTCGAGTCGAGGGGAAGGGCCGTCTGGTAGAGGTCGAGCAGGTTGGTGGACATCAGGTCGCCGGCGATCTTCAGCTGCGTGCCGCCCTCGTAGGCGTCGTCCCACGCGAGGTCGGGCCGCAGGGGCGAAGACGTCGCCTCGATCCGCCAGCGCCAGGTCGGCAGGATCTCCTGCAGGCCGCGGTTATTCCACGTGAAGCTGCCGGCGCGCTCCCCGCCGAAGGAGTAGCCGTTGCCTTGGCCCGTGTTGAAGTGGGTCAAGAACGGCACGCTGTCGATCACCGACTTGGCGGGCACGTAGTTGGCTACGCCCTTCCATGTCGAGGCGGTGGTGGTGTCGGCGGGATCGCGGTTGGCGCCCACCCAGAAGCGGTTGGCCCTGGTGTAGAAGTCCGTGACGCTCGAGGAGGAGGCGAAGGTCCAGGTGGGCACGAAGAAGCCGAGGGAGACGAGGTGCGGCTGGCCGGGCGGAAAGAGCTCGTCCCAGCGCACGAAGGTGTTGAAGCCGTTGGCCTGCACGTCGACGCCGGCATAGACGTCGAAGGGGTCGCGGCCCAGCCCGGTGGCCACGGTGCGCGATCCGTTGATCCTTGCTGAGTTCCAGAAAAAGTTGAGGAACATCGAGTTCGAGACCGTGACCGCGTCCTCGAAGTAGCCGTCTTTCAGGCTGTTGAGCTGGTTCTGCCAGGCGATCGGCCCGGACTCGATCATCGAGTCGTACCACTGGATATGGAGGCTGGAGTTGTCCTGGAGGTAGCGCAGAAAATCGCGAAACTCCGCGGCCAGAGCCGCGTCGGCGCCCTGGGTTTCCTGGTTGATGAACCAGCCGTCGAAGCCGAAATACTCGGCCGCCTCAATCAGCTTATCGGCCACCGGAAAGGTGTTGCCCGAGCGCTGCAGCAGATCCTCGACCCACTCGATGCGGCCGCCGAACTGCGCCGGCGGCAGGAAGATGGTGCCCAGAACCGGCACGCCGTTGCGGTGTCCGGCGTCGGTGACGCCGCCGTTGGGAATCAGGATCAGGCCTTCGCCGGCCGAGCCGCCCCAGTGCACCAGGAGGTCTATGTACTGCCAATAGTTGAAGGTGTAGCGGTCGAAGGCGAAGGAGCCCTGGGACGGATTGTTGGAGGTGGACGGGTTCATGATCGAGAGCGCGACCACCCGGGCCTCCCCGCCGCGGGCGTTGGCGTTCACCTGCAGCGCGGGATTGATGAAGCGGTCGGCCAGGGGCACCAACGACCTGTTGAACGGCGCGTCGGGATCGGTGGCGGGGAACAGCACTTCGTCACCGGGCCTCAGGACAAAGGGCGTGTCGCTGTCGGGGCGGAAGGCCTTGAACGCTGTCTGGCCCACATGTCGCCACCCCGTCGGTGTCGA